>CAYWGX010000173.1:0-6113 GCA_964457635.1 uncultured Leptolinea sp. | reverse complement strand
CGTCAGCACCGTATCATAGACCGTCATCGCTCCGAATTGTATGCGCTGGGGAACATAAGCGGTGATCCCGGCCCGCTGTCGCCGGTTGAGCCTGAGCAGGTCCGTTCCGTCAAAGCGCAGACTGCCGCTTTCCGGCTTGTGGATGCCGATGATGGTCTTGAAGAGCGTCGTTTTTCCGGAACCGTTTTTTCCCAGCAAAATGCCGATCTTTCCGTCCGGAAGCTCCAGATCCACGCCATCCAGCACCAGCGGGGAGCGGTGTGAATAGCGGAAACGCAAATCTTTGATCTCCAGCATCAGACGCGGCCCTCCTCTCGTGAGAAGATGATGACCAGAAAAAAGGGAGCCCCAAGCAGAGATGTGACAGCACCCACCGGAAGAGCTGAACCGCTGCCCAGGCTGCGGGAAAGTGTATCCGCCAGCAGAAGCAGCAGGCTGCCGCTCAATGCCGAAACCGGGATCGTCACCCGGTGATCCTGCCCGACAAGGCGTTTGGTCACATGGGGACAGATGATGCCCACAAAGCCGATGATGCCCAAAAATGAGACGCAGATCGCCGTAATAACAGAGGCCAGCAGCATGGAAACAAAACGCAGCAGATTCACATTCACGCCCATACTGACAGCGGCCGCATCCCCGCTGAGCAGGGCATTATACTTCCAGCTCATCAGGGCAAAGAACACTGCCCCGATCAGCACGACCGCTGCCATGATCAGATCGGTCCGATAAGTAGCCCGCCCCAGGTCGCCGAAGGTCCAGATGACCGCCGCGGAAAGTCCCACATCCGTGGCATAAAACTGCAGAACCGTGGTGGCAGCCGTCCAAATGGAGCCGATCGCGATGCCGGCCAGCACCACCGCTCCGGGCTGGAAGGAACGCAGCCGGCACAGGCCCAGGATCAGCAGGATGGAAATTGTGGAAAAAAGAAACGCCATCAGCGAAGTAGCATAGGGATTCATGCCGACGGTATAGCTCGTCAGGTTATTTCCGGTGGAAAGGAAACCGCCCGCGTAAGCGATGATAGAGAGGTTCGCGCCAAAGACAGCCGCATTGGAAACGCCCAGTGTTGAAGGTGAGGCCATTGGGTTGTTCAAATTGGTCTGCATGACGAGCCCGGAGAGGGAAAGTCCGGCTCCGGCGATGATGGCCGCCAGCACCCGCGGGATGCGGATGTTCCAGATGATGCGCACCTTTGCCGCGCTGCCCTGTTTGGCCAATGCCGCGAAGCATTCCGCCAGGGTCATGTGAGATGAACCGACAAACAGGCAGACAAATGCCAGCAGGACCACGGCTGCGGTCAGGAGGATGATCACCGTGGTTCGCTTTTTACGGATTTGTTTCAATGCTGACAGATCACTCATTGTTCACATCATTCCGACTACATGTAGGGACAGTCCCATAAAGGGACAGTCCCCATTGAAGGGCTTGCAAATCGTTCATATAAAAAATAAGCACACAACGCCTTTCTTCTGAAAAGCCTGCGTGCCTTCATCATACACAATGTAATTTTTTGATCTAAGTAACACTTCGGTGTCTGCTCCCGGCTTCCTGCCGGAAAATCTGCAGTTATTTTACCATGGAAACCAAAAAAATGTTTATACTTATATCATATAGTTGTTAGTTACTGATCCGGGACATCGGGAACTGTCCGTGTATGTCCCGGATAATGACAGAAAACAAATGACAGGTATGGAGAAGAAAACCGCAGCAAAAAATAAGAAACGGGGCAGCAGCCGGCATTGGTATTGGCTGCCGGTCTTTGTATTCATTTTTGCCGCCTCACTCCTTTTCGCCGTTCATGCCAACATTAGAGAGTATCATTATGACTCAAAATATTATTGGTATCTTTCAAATGTAATTTATGAAAATGGACTTAATCCAATTTACATCCTGCGTTTTCCGGAATCGATCCGCGGATACTTTTTCCCGGTCCTGATCGGCTATTTCCGCATTTTCTTCCGGAGTGTATGGGGATGGCGGGTTTTGGCTGCGCTTTCCATGGCGCTCTGTTTTTCACTATCGCTGCCTTACGCCGTCAGGGGAAGGGGTATCCGTTCGCTGAAGGAAGCCCTCCGGACACTGGCTGCTTATGCCGTCTATCTGTGGATCTGGGGTGACCTGATGCAGTATCCGTTGTCGGATTTTATCGCCTGCTTTCTGATGATCTCCGCCATTGCTTTTCTGCGCAGGGTTCAGCCTGAACGAAAGACTGCCGAAAATCTATTGTTTGGGCTGCTCGCCGGTGGGCTGCTTTATGCGGCATACAACACCCGGACGACATACCTTTACGGCGCAGTCATCGCTCTGACGGCACTCATCCTCATCCACCGCAAAAGCACGCGGACAACCTTCATAACGACAGCAGCAGTGCTCGCCGGGATGTTGATCCTTGCCCTGCCGCAATGCTATATCAACAGGCATAACGGCGGAAGCTTTTCCCCGCTGGTGAATTATGACCTAATTGACGGTGAAGTGTATAAGGGGCTGACTACTGCTAGAATTGAAGGTTATATTGGTGATTTCGATATTTATCCCCGCCCCGCACTGATCTTCGATGACTTGAGCGGCTGGCAGATCGTCCAGCGGGAGAACCTCAGCGAAGAGACTTTCAGACTATCTAATATTTTCAGATTATTCCTGAAATATCCATTGGACATGACAGGCATCTATTTCCGTCACCTGCTCTCACTGCTGACACCGGTCTGGCGGCAAATTTACATTACGGATATTTATGGTTTTGACCTGCTGACCATCCTGATTTCCATCCTCCTGTGGCTCACGGCAGGATACGGTGTTTTGATCCAAATCAAAGAGCAGGACATTAACCTGAATGTTTTATGGATCCTCGCGGTCTGTCTGCCGGGTCTGCTGCAGATCTTTGACGAGCCGGAGCTGCGTTTCTTTCTGCCGCTCTATCTGCTGTGTTATGATTATGTCTTCGTTCAGATCGATTGGAAAAAATATCTCCGCGCACTCAGGGCGAACTGGCCGCAGGTGCTGATCCTTTCGGTCCTCATCATCCTATTCTGGCTTTCCCAGACCGGCGATATCCTGGCGGCAAAACGAAACGGAGCCCTGCTGCTCAGCAGCTGTTTCCGGTGATCAATTCTGTCTGATATATCTTGTTCCCCGTCCTGATCCAATCTTTCGGATCACTCCTTCCTTCATCATTTTGCCGAGAACGGCTTCGATCGTGGTCGCACTTACGTCAGGCAGGATTTTCCCGATATCGGATTTCGATACAGGTGTCAGACTGTTCAATACTGTTGCTTCAATTCGGGATTGCTTCGTTACCTTTCGGCTTCCGATAACAGCAAAACGTTTATCGAGTTCTTTATAGCACAAATAAACGGTTGTCAGAAACTCCATGATAAACGCGGAATAATCATTCCTGTTCTCGTTCCATCCGGCAGACGATCGTTCAAGTGCTTCATAATAATTCCCTTTCCGAAGGTTGATCTGTTCTTCAAACGAGATATACTTGCCCGCATCAAATCCATTCCTGTAAAGCAGCAGCAGCGAAAGAAGCCTGGAAATCCTCCCGTTGCCATCCCGGAAAGGATGAATACATAGGAAATCCAATATCACACAAGGAATAAGCAGCAGCTGATTGATGTTGGAATTGTCCCTTGCTTCCTGATAAGCAAAGACCAGCTGTTCCATCTCTTTCGGTGTATCCGCTGCGGAAGTCGGATGAAAACGGATCTTTCTTCTTCCTTCGGAATCGATCTCGAGGATGTCATTGTCCATTTCCTTATATTTTCCCGCAAAAGAAGACCCTGCATAATTCAGCATGACCGCGTGAAGCCGAAGAATATCTGCCTGGCGAAAATCCATATACCCATATTCCGTATGGACTGCAGCAAGCGCATCCCTGTACCCTGCGATTTCCTGTTCATTATGGTCTAAAGGTGCACTATTCCCATTAACGATCGCGTTAATTCTTTCATCGGTCGTAACGATTCCTTCAATTTCATTTGAACTTTTTACAGACTGTACCCTTGCAATTGCAGCAAGTTCAGTGAATATCTCATCAAATTGTCTCTCCCTGGTCCATGCCATTGTCCGCATTGAATAAATATCAGCAGTCAGATTGAAAAGACCTGCAGGAAGCAGTCCGTTGTCAAGAAAAGAGTAATCAAATTGATGCATCGGCAGATTTCCTTTCTGCATATAATTATACCGTTTTATATGCAGAAAAACAAATCTTTCTGCATATAATTTTGTGTTTTTATAAGCAATTCTTTATCATTTTATCCGAAACAGACTGTTTTAAATATCAGCATTTTGAGAATTTCCGTTTTAAGGAAACATGAAAACTGTGCTGTAAAAAAGGATTATAATGAGCAGAAGGAGATAAATCATAGAAAAATTAGAGACTGCTGAAATGAAATTTTGCGCTGAGATCGTAAAAGATACCCGTGAAGATGACCGCATTTATTTCACCTCCAACGAAGGAAAGGAATTTGTCCTCATCAGCCGCGAGGAACTGGACCTGTTGGAAAAGCAAATTGCCTTAGACAAATTGATCAAAGAACTTGATCACATTCGTGAAGAAAATGATCGAAACAACACCTGGGTTACAGAAGAAGAAGCATGGAAAATGCTTGGATGGGAAGAACTTTAAACTATGACTCATCTTATCCGTTGAAACCATGCAGAAATTAGCGCAAATCACAAATTATGTGTCCGCTGAATTTGGAAGTAAAAAGGGATCTGAAGCAAAAACGTCTTCTGAAAAGCAGAATTCGAAGTCTGCGATAATTTCCGTATCAGGGAGAATCTTTGAAAGATATATATGAATTTGATACGATTTACAGAAGGCTTTATGTGCCGCCCAATAATATTATTTACTATGTTGATAATGAGAAAATTGAAGTTGTCAACATATATCACGATAGAGAAGATTATTTAACGTAATTATTCGGTTAAATACATATAAATATTACTCAATTACAATAAAAAGGGCTGCTTCGATGTGAAACAGCCCTCTTTCATACTATCAACTATCAACAGCCAATTTACAGGTTCGCCAGCTGAGCTTCGAGATTCGCGGCAGTCTCCTTGAACTGGGCGAGACGGCTCCGTTCCTTGTCAACAACAGCGGCCGGAGCCTTCTGCGCGAAGGGGGAAGAGAGCAGCTTCTCGAGACGGTCAACCTGTCCCTGGATCTCCTTCAACTCCGCGTTCAGACGGACCTTTTCGGCTTCGGTGTCGATCTGTTCATGCAGCTTCAGGTAAATCGCCACACCGGAAACAGCCGTAGAGACCATATCCGCGGGTTTTTCAGCGACCGCGTCCACGATCTGCAGCTTTTCCTCATCCAGGGCAGCCAGAGAGGAAAGGATGTGTTTCATGTCAACAAAGGTATCCTTGTTCTCACCGGCAGCGATGATCGCCTCAATGCGCTTGCCCGGGGTGACCTTACGCTCGGTGCGCAGGTTGCGGATGGTGCGGATGAGCTCGCGAGTCTTTTCCATGTGAGCCACCGCATCGGCATCATTGCAGTCTTCGGCTTCCGGCCATTTGGCGATGATCAGCGCATCTTCCCAGCCGCCCGCAGGAGCAAAAGCCTCGCCCTTGTCGATGGCGGCTTCCTTCACATGACCCCAAAGGGCTTCCGTCACAAACGGGGTGAAGGGATGCAGCAGGCGCAGACAGGTGTCCAGAATGCGGATCAGCATGCGGGCAGTGTTGAAGGCAGTGTTTCCGCCTTCAGCCAGCTGGATCTTGGCGATCTCAATGTACCAGTCCGCATAATCGCCCCAGAAGAAGTCGAAGATCTGACGTCCGGCTTCCCCGTACTGATGATTGCCGAAGAGACGCTCCACATCACGGATCACTTCCTGCAGACGGGACCAGATCCAGCGGTCGACGACCGTCGGCTGAACCTCGCCCTCAGCCTGTGCAGGAGCCTTGTCCAGGGAGCCGATCACAAAGCGACCGGCATTCCATAATTTATTCGCAAAGTTACGGTTGGCTTCCACCTTCTTGACGGAAAGGTTGGTGTCGTTGCCGGGTGTGGAACCAACCAACAGTGTGAAGCGCAGGGCATCGGTGCCCAGCTCATCCATCACGATCAGCGGATCCACCACGTTGCCCTTGGTCTTGGC
>CAYWGX010000172.1:0-6120 GCA_964457635.1 uncultured Leptolinea sp. | reverse complement strand
CAGTAATTTCAGCAGGCGCTTGATGCTGTTGGCTTTGATTTGGGGTTTCTTCTTTTCCATGATTATGCTGCCGCTCCTTCCGCTGAAATTTCCGCATTTCCGGCCGGCTTCCGGTCACCGGCCGCTGAACCCTGACCGCTTGTCTGCTGTTCATAGGTCTCACGATAGATTGGGCTGGAGGCCATCAGCTCCTCATGTGTGCCGGTGGTGACGATCCTGCCGTTGTCCATCACGATGATCATGTCCGCTTCCTGTACGGACGCGATGCGCTGGGCAATAATAATCTTGGTAGTTTCCGGGATATAAGTGGACATACCCTTGCGGATCAGGGCATCCGTCCGGGTATCCACCGCACTGGTGGAGTCATCCAAAATCAGGATCTTCGGCTTCTTCAGCAGTGCCCGGGCAATGCAGAGACGCTGCTTCTGCCCGCCGGAGACATTGGTGCCGCCCTGCTCGATAAAGGTGTCATAGCCCTGCGGGAAGGACAAGATGAATTCATCCGCCTGTGCAAGCTTGCAGGCCTCTACCAGTTCTTCATCGGAGGCATTTTCATTACCCCAGCGCAGGTTCTCCTTGATGGTCCCGGAGAAGAGCTGATTTTTCTGCAGCACCATGGCGACTGAATCGCGCAGTGTGACCAGATCATAATTTTTGACATCGATCCCGCCTACAAGGACCTGACCTTCACTGGTGTCGTAAAGCCGCGGGATCATCTGGACCAGGGAAGACTTGGAGGACCCGGTGCCGCCGATGATACCAACAGTCATGCCGGAATCGATGTGGAGATCCACGTCGGCAAGGGCGAATTTTTCGGATTGTTCGGAATATTTGAAGCTGACATCTTTGAAATCGATGGAGCCGTCTTTGACCTCCATCACGGGATTTACCGGATTGGTGAGGCTGGATTTTTCCTGCAGTACTTCATCAATGCGGCGCATGGATTCGAGGGAGATGGTGATGATGACATAGATCATGGAGATCATCTGCAGGGACATCAGCACCTGGATGCCATAGGTCAGCATCGCGGAGATCTGCCCCACGTCCAAATCCAACCCCCGGCTCTCGATAATAAGCTTGGAGCCGACGGTGAGGATGAAGACCATGTTAAAATACCAGCAGATCTGCATCAGCGGATCATTGAGGGCGACAATGCGTTCGGCTTTGGTGAAGTCATTGCAGATGTCGTCGGCAGCCTTGCGGAATTTTTCTTTCTCGTACTCTTCCCGGGAAAATCCCTTGACGACCCGCATCCCGCGGACGTTTTCTTCCACGGATTCGTTGAGCTTGTCATATTTGCGGAAGACCCGGCGGAAGGCGGGCATGGCCTTGCGGGTGATGAGGATCAGTCCGATGATCATCACCGGCAGCACGAAGACGAAGGTCGCGGCAAGTTTTCCGCCCATGATGAAGGCCATGATGACCGCAAAGACCAGCATCAGCGGCGAACGGACGGCCGTGCGGATGATCATCATGAAGGACATCTGCACGTTGGCGACATCGGTCGTGAGCCGGGTTACCAGTGAGGTCGAGGAGAATTTATCGATATTTTTGAAAGAAAAGCCCTGGATGCGGTCAAAAAGGTCCGAACGCAGGTTCTTCGCAAAGCCTGCGCTGGCCTTTGCGCTGGTATAGCCTGCCAGCCCGCCGCAGGTGAGTGAGACAAGCGCCATCAGCACCAGTATGCCCCCGATGGTCAGCAGGCGGCTGATCTCCAGGTCTCCCTTCATGCGGTTGACCAATTCGGCGGTGATGAAGGGGATCATGCACTCGATCAGCACCTCGCCCACCATCAGTAAAAAGGTAAGGACAGATAATTTTTTATATTCCCGCACGCAGGAAAGCAATCTGCGAACCATAAAAGCTCCTGTAAAAATCAGAAAATCTATAAAACTAAAGGCAATTAATCATAACGTTTTTTTCACTTTCTTTCGCCGTTTTTTGTTTCAGAAATTACGCAGAAAGCTTTCCTGTTTTTTTTCAGCACACCCGGATTTGGTGGTAAATTAATGGCTATGCAAAACAACGACAAAAAACCCCTGCTGATGATCCTTGTCTCCATGGTGATCTGGGGCAGCATCGGCATTTTCAGACGTTATATTCCGCTGCCTTCTTCGATCATCGCTTTGTGCCGGGGCGTGATCGGAACAGTTTTTCTTGTGCTTTTCGTGAAGCTGCAAAAGAAGGAGCTTTTCCACCATCTCGGACGGAAAACCTTCCTGTTGCTGGTACTCAGCGGTGCATTGATGGGGATCAACTGGATCCTGCTCTTTGAGGCGTATAACTATACGACCGTCGCAGCGGCGACTTTGTGCTATTACATGTCTCCGACGATCGTGGTACTGCTTTCCCCGCTGCTGTTCCGGGAAAAGATCACGCTGCGAAAGGGAATTTGCGCGCTGGTTGCTGTCATCGGTATGGTATTTGTCTCCGGAGTCATCGAGAGCGGCATGCCGGCAGCTTCTGAACTGAAAGGGATCCTGTTCGGGCTGGGAGCTGCGGTGCTTTATGCCTGTGTGGTGATCCTGAACAAAATGACACCGGGAGTCGATGCCTTTGAGAAGACCATCATCCAGCTGGCTTTTTCCGCAGCCGCAGTGCTGCCTTATGTACTGCTGACGGAACAGGCTGTCCCCGCGAACCTCTCATTCCTGACCGCCGCGATGCTCCTGCTGGTGGGACTGGTCCACACCGGCCTTGCCTACGCCATGTACTTTGGGAGTGTGGACAAGCTGCCTGCACAGACGGTCGCTATCCTCAGTTACCTGGACCCGATCACGGCACTGATCCTTTCAGCATTGGTTCTTGGGGAACAAATGAGTGCTTACGGTATCATCGGAGCAATTCTGATCATCGGAGCGGCGATCATTAGTGGGTAGTGGATAGTGGGTTGTGATATGGATCAAAATACATTTAAGGGCGATTCACCAGGAATTATGAATCATGGATCGGGGGCGGCAAATCGAATATAATTGGTTACAGGGAGATGGATGAATGCCGCTTTTTGAACCGATCTGGAAAACAAACAAAGCTGAAAAACTGGAAGAAGCACTGGCCGCGGTACAGGGATTAGAAGACCCGAAAAAACTGCGGGATATCGCGCTGAATGCCCAGTTGGCTGAAGTGCGCTGTGCGGCAGTAGAGAAAATCAGCGACCAGGAGATCCTGCGGGAGATCGTCGTCAACGAGAACTCGGCTTTTGATGCCAAAAAGGCTGCCGTTGCCCGGATCAACGTGGAATTGTATCTGGCCGAAATCGCCATCAAACGCTCCTGCTACCCGGCGGACGGGGAAGCTATCGCCAAACTGGAGAACCAGGAACTCCTTAAGAAAATCGCGATGAGTGAGGCCGGATGGGAGCAGTCAAAGGCCGTCTATAAAATCAATAATCAAGCTGACCTTAAAGAAATTGCAGAAAAAGGTGAAAAAGGGGCAGCCCGGAAGACAGCCATCCGTTCCATCACCGATCCGGACATCCTGCTGGATATCATGGAAGGAACTTCGGAGCGCTTCATCATCAGCGAGGCTTTTCGCCGCTTTGATGAGCTGCTGCGATCCCGTCCGGAAGACAGCAAAATCGAAGAGTGGCATGACCGTTATCTTAACATTGTCCTGAAGGAAACGCAGAAAGATTCCAAGGTCAACCTGGATTATTTTCAGCGCAGCGATGAGCTGGACCGTATTTATCACCGGGCGATCCGTGAGGACCTGAGGGCAGAGGCTTTTTCCCGGCTTATCGCCCGCCGTACATTCTCTCCGCATAACCTGAAGGAGGCCTGCAAGGAGGCCTTCGCCAATTCCCTGGGGATCGAAGACGGGGTCGAGAACCCCTGGCTGAAAATTCTGGAAAACCTGGAGATGCGGATCCTGAATTCCCATGATCCGTCGCTGTTACTGGAATGCGTAGAGGATTCCATGGCCGGCTGCCATTTCGCCGCAAAGTGCATCAAGGAACTGTACGGTGACCGGTTCCGGGATGAGGTGGGGATCGACTGGGTTCAGGATGAGGCAGTGGCGGCTTATATCAACAACATCCAGTCCTATCTGTTCCTGCAGAGCTATTATGACATGGACTACTGCCTGCGGCTGCTGGCGGAAGCAGTGCCGGAGGGATCATATGAGAACAAGTGGTACAAGCGGTTTCTGAGAAGAGTCCAATAAAAATCAGAAATAAGAAACAGGGATCAGGCAGGCATGTCTTCATCAATCATTAATGGATCCTGATTCCGAAAAGAAAGAGGTATATTTATGGAATTCAAAGAAGTTGTCAAAAGTCGTTATTCATGCAAGAAGTACAGTAACCGGCAGGTAGAGGCCGGAAAGCTGGAAGCGATTCTGGAAGCAGGACGGCTTGCTCCCACCGCGAAAAACCTGCAGGAGCAGCATGTGTATGTGCTTCAGTCTGCTGAAGCGCTCGCGAAGGTGGATGCCGCCACTCCCTGCCGTTACGGAGCACCGACGGTGCTGGTGGTCGCATTTGACAAAAACAATGTGTTCACCTATCCGGGCGGCAAACGGGATTCCGGTGTGGAAGATGCCACTATCATCGCCACGCATATGATCCTTGCCGCAGCCGATGAGTGCGTGGACAGCTGCTGGGTGAATTTCTTCGATCCGGAAAAGCTGGCTGCCGATCTGAATCTGCCGGAAAATGAAGAGATCCTGATGGTGATGGACCTGGGTTATGCCGCCGAAGGTGCCGGTCCGCTGGCCAATCACGATTCCCGCAAGCCGCTTGCGGAAACTGTCAGTTATTTGTAACAGACGACAGACGGTAGATGATAGACGTTAGATGATAGACGTTAGACGTTAGACGTCTGACAGCAATAATTGGCGGTGGCAGTTAAGACAAACAATTGTCACTGATATAGTACATGGGAGGAGTTCTCTTATGCTGACCTCACAGCAGCAAGAAAACCGTCCCATGTGCTTTTTAAAATATCGGGAAAAGACGCAGCAGGCAGGGGATCAGGGTGATAAGCAGGGCGATGAGTGTCTGGCCCGGCCAAAGCGGTGTGACGAGCCACTCGATGAGGAAGGGCAGGAGGATGATCAGCCCGACGTAAATTCCTGCGGCGAAGATTGTGCCGTAAATTCTGCCAAAGCTGGTGCGCCCGGCTTCGGCTCTGCGAAAAGGCTTCTCAAGGAGCGTCAGGATCCATACCGTGACCGCAGTGCCGAGTCCCCAGCCATTCCCGAGCAGGATGGCTGATACCAGACCGGATATAACGGCAAAAATCAGCAGGATCGCGCAGGAATCTTGTCTTCCCGCGGATCGTTTGTTCCCGTCCTCTGATTCCTGATGACCGGTGCATGAACGCCAAAGCAGAACAGAAATCAGCAGTCCCGCGGCAGCTCCGTTGAGAACATCCTGGATGCTCTGGAGCCCGGCAGCGACCCGCCAGCCGGCGATAATGCAGATCCCTGCAGCGCAGAGAAGACGCAGCGCTTTGTGCACGGAAATCAGTGCCAGGGTGGAGAGCAGGGCAGCCGCGAGCATGGTATGAAGACAGGGCAGGGCATATCCCCCCTCCGCAAGATAAGGTGCCGTGGTGACGTCCGGCCACCAGGGACGCGGAACCTTAAAGAATTCTTTCAGCAGCAGACAGACGCTGACTGAAAACGAAAGGCTCAGAAACAGCAGCCGTCCGCGTTTTCTGCTTCCGAGCATGAAACAGATCACACACAACAGCCCTGCCGCTCCGGGGAGTGTTGCGTAGTGAAGGATGTTATGAAGGAAATGAATCAACTCCATGCCGGTAATTATAACGGTTTCTAAGTGCGGGAACAGCTATTCTGCCGGTTCGTATGTGATTCCGACGCAGTTCACCAGATGTATGGGATCACCTTATACCGGACACGGTTTGTTCCTCTTTGGCATTCAGCCGCTTCCGCAGCAGGTCCGGGCATTTTTTCATCATGATCAGTCCGGCGATGAACATCGGGATAAAGAGGATCGCCATCAGCAGCCATGCCTGCCGGTAGTCAAAGCTGCCGGCAGGGATAAACAGCAGCGCTCCCACCAGCAAAAGCCCGAGGGTGAATTTAGTGAGTGCCTGTATAAACAGCCCGAATTATTCATGAACCCAAAAAGAGCTTCAAAAATAACATGAATGAGGC
>CAYWGX010000171.1:0-6132 GCA_964457635.1 uncultured Leptolinea sp. | reverse complement strand
TCTTTTTCATATATATATCCTCTTCTGTAATGGAAGTCAGACTTGAAAAATCATCATCAAACGTCTGTCTTCCACCATCTAATGTCTAAAGTCTGACGTCTGCCCTTCAAGCTTCATCATCAGCTCAGTCACGGCGAATTCAAATTCATCATCGATGTCCTGCGCTTCCCGGGCGGGAATCGGGAACAGCAGCGGGCGGTCGCCGATTCTGGTGTGTTTTTTCTCCAGCACTTCCCGCGTGAAGATATAGATGCAGGAATTTTCCTCGTAAATTGGAGGCAGGTCCTGGGTGCGCAGCAGTATATTCTGGTTATGATTGATGGGGCGCGCCAGTTGGTCCCAATAGCGTTTTTTAACTTCGGTTACCGAGAACAGCGAGTCGTACAGGTAGGATTTCTCCTGCAGAGCACGGATGGATGCGGAGATGGTTGCGGATTTCAGCATCGGATTGGTGCTGTGGGTCTGGAGATAGTAATCTGCCTTGACCTGTGAGGTGTCGTACATCAAAATCTCGTTCATCGGTACGTCATCCGCCCTCAGGTTTTCAGGACGCAGCAGCGCCTGAACCTGCGGAAAGTCCTTTGTCAGTCCCTCGATCACCACCGGGCTGTCGGTATCCACCACAACCTGATCGATCTCCGGCACATTCAAAAGGGCTTCCATGATCCAGTGATAGAGCGGCTTGCCGTTCATCAGCCGGTAATTTTTCCCTTCAACCCGCACCGAATGGTGCCTCATTGGTACAAAAGCTGCTATTTTCATTAATCTAAACTCCAAGCATGAATGAAGAATGCAGAAGAAATGAAGAATTACCTTTCAGTCACCACTTATTCTTCATTCTTCAAACTTACTTCTTCATTCTCTCTTTTCTCCTCGTCCGGCAGGACAAACGCCTTCCCTTTGAGGATCCCGTCATGGATCACCCGCAGGTTGATGTCATTTTCCGGGTCCAGTGCCTCCAGCGGGAACTTTTTGATCTTTACATAGCCCTTCCAGGTCTCATCCGGCTGGAGGAAAGGCTCAAAGGAAAGGGCAGTGTGGAAGAACTGGTAGTACATAAAGCGGCGGGCAGTCAGACGGAAGGATTCCGGCACAACGATCTCATCGCTGTTGAGCAGTTCTTCGCATTTTTCCAGATATTCAGGGATCGTCTTCGGGAACCAGCACAGCGGCACCTGTGTGTAGCGGGAGCGTCCGGCGCTCAGGACGCCGGCTCCCATGATAGCCGCCTCCAGCCCGATGGTCGAGTTATAAACCATGGTGAACTTGGAGGTCTGGATCAGTTCATAAGAGCTGATATATTCCTCCGGTGGAACGTACATCACATTCGGCAGCCAGGTGAGCTGGTTCTTCTTGACCCAATCCGTGACGGTCTCATGGCTTTCTTTCCCCGGACGGGTCTCATCCGGATGTGCACGGATCACAAAGAGCGTGTCAGCATGGTTTTCAATGATGCGTTTGACTTCATCGAGCCAGGCAAACATATCCTCAAAAACCACGTTGGCGTGTTTCTGGCTGGTATCAAAGATCACATTCGTAAAAACTGGGACGATCTGGCGGAAGGTCCGGGCTTTATCCCAGAATTCCGGCGGCAGTGCCTTCATCTCCGGCCAGAACTGTACACCGGCGGTGGAGAAGGTGCCCTTCATACGTTTGGAGAGATAATCATCCAATTTTGCATCCCGTTCCGGGGTCATTTCAAAATCATCCGGCAGGTCGATAGGGCAGGCCGTGGCTTCTCCTTCGGTAAAGATGGCGGTGTTGGGCATCAGCCCGATCTCGTGGGTAAACGTCGGAATCCCGCGGGATTTCCCCAGCCATTTGACGACGGCTTCCGGATATTGCAGGCCGTTGAAGACAACGACAGCCCGGGGGTCCAGCTCATCCATCAGCCGTTTTGCCTGAATATACGTGCTCCGGGCGGAACGGATGAACGAACGCTGCAGGGCCACTGCCTCCGGGTCGTTATCCAGGTGATGTTTGCGCAGGATCCAGCGCAGTGAAGGCAGAGTCAGCTCTCCGAGGGGAACGCCCTCATGAACATAAGATGAAAGACCTGCATAGTCCAGGCCTTCCACATCATTGGAGACTTCATTGTCCTGCTCATAGCTGAAAACGGTATGCGGCAGTCCGTCATACATTTCCCGGGAGAGCTCCATGCAGGAGCCGCAGAGAGATTCCCCACCCCGTCCGACGGAAAGCAGGCAGGGCTTCAGTCCTTTGCCGCAGCTGATGAAATGGACCGGTACATTGGAGTACCGCAGGCTGGAAGCGGTCACCCAGGCAAATGCCGCATTCAGACTGGTGCGGTTGAGCCGGGTGGATGCATTAAAGAACAGCACGGGATGCTCCGTTTTGGTCAGACGGGTTCCGGTGGCCCGGTTCACACTGCGAAACCGATGCGCATTGGCGGAATCCGTCAATCCCATGGAAGCATGTTCCCGAAATTTTGTAAAAATGGAGCGCTGTTTCTCTTCTGCCATAGCTTTAACTAATGAAGACGGAAGAATGAAGAAATTTGACTTCATAATTCTTCATTCTTCATTCAGAATTCTTCATTTATTTTACTCTTCTCAATTTGTTCAGGCTCGGCAGCTCGGAGTCATAGACCTTCTTGACCCCGTCGCCGAGAGCCTGTTCCGTAACGCGGATGTATTTCACCAGCCGGGCCATCCCGTTCGGTTCAACGGATGCGGACTGATCGGTGCCCCACATGGCACGGTCCAGCGTGAAGTGACGTTCGACGATGGTGGCACCCAATCCTACCGCCACAACTGTCGGGATCAGACCGGTCTCATGGCCGGAATAACCCACCGGACAGTCGAATTCCCGGGCGAGGGTTTCCACCATGCGCAGGTTCAGCTCCTTCGGGTCGCAGGGATAGGCACTGGTGGCATGGGTGATGGCCAGCCGGTCCATATCAAAATGAGCGACAGATTTACGGATCTGCTCCATGGTCGACATGCCTGTGGACAAAATGATGGGGCGTCCGGTGGCGTTCAGCTTGTCCACCAGGCCCGTGTCGGTCAGGGCAGCGGAGGGAACCTTATACGCGATCGGGTCAAACTGTTCAAGAAAGTCGATGGCTTCCTCATCCCAGACAGAGGCGAACCAGTCGATGTCCAGTTCTTTGCACAGTTCATCGATCCGGGCATATTCTGCCTGTCCGAATTCTACATGTTCGCGGTATTCCAGGTAGCTGATATATCCCCAGGGAGTTTCACGCATCTTGCTGCGTTCTTCCGGCGGGACGCACAGCAGCGGGGTGCGCTTCTGGAATTTGACCGCACTGACGCCGGCATTTTTGGCCGCGCGGATCATTTCTTCGGCTATTTTGATATCACCGTTGTGATTGATGCCGATCTCCGCAATGATATAGGTCGGATGACCGGTGCCGATCACATGTTTTCCGATTTTCAGTTCTTTCGCCATAAATTACCTTGTCTAATCCGCAAACTTTCGCAGGGATCGTCTTTTTAACCGATCATAGATCATGAGAGACAGCTCTCCCGCAATATTTACCGATTTCTTATCTCTTATTTCTTATTTCTCTTATTTCTGCAGCAGCATATCGCAGAGCTCTCGGACTGCGCCTTCTCCGCCGTTATGGAGCAGCACGATATCCGCCTCTTTTTTCACTTCCGGGTGTGCATCGGCAGGGACCACTGCACAGCCGACCAGCGGGAAGCAGGGCAGGTCATTGATGTCATTCCCGATGTAGATCACGTTCTGCGGGTTGATCTCATGCTCTTTCATGTAGTTTTCAAGGATCTCACCCTTTTTCAAAACACCGTGAATGCATTCCAGGTTGAGTTTCTTGCAGCGTGTCATGACCACCGGGTTCCGTTCCGTGGAAAGGACGATGATCTTCATGCCACTTTCCCGGAGCAGGCGGATCCCCATGCCATCGGCACGGGAGCAGCGCACGCTTTCGATCCCGTTCTGGTCCACGATCACGCAGTCATCCGTCATCACGCCGTCAAAATCCATCACCACCAGGTCGACCTTCTTCGGGATCCCGCGCCGTGCTTTGCCGGGCCAGACCATGTTCAGGTTCGCGTGGGTCACCAGCCATTCATAGCGCATCCAGTCAAAGGGGGTATCGATATCGATGGTATAGCTGGGATCCAGGAAGAGCGGCAGGATGTTTTTCCCGCTCATGCTGTCCCCCGCCATGAAGGTCCGTTCCGGACGGATGGCGTCGATATGTCCCGTCTGCCAGTAAACCGGCGGAAGCTTTTGCCGGGGAGCGTTGTAGGGTTCATCGATCCCTTCCACCTTGAGCAGACCGTGCATCAGCCCGGTTTCGCTGTCCACCCGCCACATCTTGTGCGGGTTCTCATCTGCCGGAACCACACCGCGGACGGAATCAGCTTCCGGATGATCCAGCAGCAGGCGGATCGCCTCATCCACCATGCCCACCGGACGGGCGGGAGAAGTGGGACGCAGCTGGACGACGATGTCCGGCACGTAGCCTTCGTGTTCCTTCAGCCATTTCAGCGCATGCTGAAAGACTGGCAGGTCCAGGGTGTTGTCGGCGGCAAATTCAGCCGGGCGCAGAAAAGGCGTCTGTGCACCCCATTTGCGGGCGACAGCTGCGATCTCTTCATCGTCTGTGGAGACGATCACCCGGGTGGTCAGTTCCGATTGGAGCCCGGCAGCAATTGAGTAAGCGATCAGCGGGTAGCCGGCGAAGGATTTGATGTTCTTGCGCGGGATCCCTTTGGAGCCGCCCCGGGCCGGGATCACCGCGAGGACTTCCGGTTTGCCTACCATGCGGTCCACCCTCCATCCACGACCAGATTGGCGCCGGTCATGTAAGTGGAAGCATCGGAGGCCAGGAACAGGATCGCCCCGTTCATTTCATCCTGATGTGCCATGCGTCCCATCACAGTCCGATAGGAATAATGGGCGACAAATTCATCGTCATTATTGTTGAATACACCGCCCGGAGTCAGGGCGTTGGCACGGATGCCGGTGCCGGCATAATAGGTCGCCAGGTAGCGGGTCAGGCCGAGCACGCCGGCTTTGGTGACGGAGTAGTAGACCGGCTTATACTGGCGGTTGTTCGGGTCCTGGCCTTCTTTTTCATAGATACGCTGGTCGGGACCGGCGAGACCATAGGTGGAGCAGATGTTGATGATGACACCGTGGTTTTGCCTTTTCATCGGTTTCACGGCAGCCTGGGCGCAGAGGAAGAGGCCGGTGAGGTTCACGTTGACCGCGGCCTGCCACTGGTCCAGGGGATAGTCTTCAAAATTGTTGGTATTGCGGGCATGGGTGGCGTCAAACTTCGGGTCCATGGCCGCGCTGCAGATCAGCGCGTCAAGACGGCCGGTCTTTTCCACCGCAAAATCAACCATAGCCTGTGTTGAAGCCGGGTCGGTCACATCCAGCCGGAAAGGAAGGCATTTACCGCCATCCGCGCGGGCGGCTTCGGCAGCCTTTTCTGCCAGGTCCATGTTCAGGTCCGCCACGATCACGTCTGCACCGGCCTGTGCCAGGGTCTTCGCGAACTGGCTGCCCAGCAGTCCTGCGCCGGTCACAACGGCTGTCTGACCGTTCATTTTAAATTTGTCGAATATATCGTTCATTCAATCCTCATTCATTATTCACAACTATTCATAATGCTATTATATACGGATTTCGGGAAAAGATGGAAGCTGCGGCTTGAAAGGTGAAAGCTTTATAAAATGACAAATGTCATAAAATTCGCATAACTATAAACACCTATAAGAAAATAAGCGGGAAATCAGACAAAAATTGTGATATAGTTGAGGCAGGCAAGGCTTTCAGGAGGGGGTAAGATGAAAGTCTTTGGTTCCGAAAGAGCCAAAAAAAGCAGGGCACCTATTTCAGGGCGCCCTGTTTTAATTCTTATTTTATGATCGAAAGATATCTTATTTGCTCGCTTCGATCGCCGGGACGTACATCTTCCGAACGTAATCGCTCACCATTCTGCGGGTGCTGAACATCGGAGAAAGGGTCTTGATCGCGTTCTTCATCATGGGCATCCATTCCGATGACGGAGCAGCCGGGTCGTTACGGCTGTAATACTTCGGGATGATCTCGTTTTCCAGCGTTTCATAGAGGCTCAGGGCATCAGCATCGTCCTGTGCTTCGTTGGATTCA
>CAYWGX010000170.1:0-6187 GCA_964457635.1 uncultured Leptolinea sp. | reverse complement strand
TGCAGGTGGCAACAACAAATTTCATCATGATGCCGGGGCCGATGGCGATGACCATGTCAAATTTTTCTCCCGCTTCCAGCATTTCCTTGAGCGGAACGGTGACATTGCCGTGACGGGCATAGGAGCCGTCATCAGTCATGACGACGAGTTTATCGGAGCAGGCACGGAATTCGTCTTCGAGGATCAGCAGATCAACAGAGCGGAAGCCGATGATGCTGGTGACTTCAGCACCCAGACGATGGAATTCCTGTGCGACCGGCATGGCAATCGCGCAGCCCACACCACCGCCAACGATGCAGACCTTTTTGATGCCTTCTGTATGGGTAGCCATGCCCAGCGGCCCGACAAAGTCCTGGATATATTCGCCTTCGTTTTTGTGATTGAGCAGTTCGGTTGTCGCACCGACGATCTGGAAAATGATCTTTACAGTTCCTTCTGCCGGATTTGTTCCTGCAACTGTGAGCGGGATCCGTTCGCCATCTTCATCTACACGAAGTATAATAAACTGGCCCGGTTTTGCCTTTTTGGCCACCAGCGGAGCTTCGATCTCCATCTGGGTAACGGTGGGATTCAGCTCCCGTTTCCGTACGATTTTATACATACAACATTCCTTCCCTACTATCTTATAGACTTTTATCAACACCCGGATACATACAAAAGGGGCTGATTATTGAAAAAATCCAAATGGATATTACAATTTATAGTTCAATAACATCATCTAAATGTAATATTTTAAACTATTTTTCATGATTTGTGTGGTCTGCATGTGTGTTATATTATTCGTTTTTTTTTGTTGAAAGAGCAAAATGAGATATAAACTGTTTGCTAAAATCAGCAATAAAATGATAATATCGTGAAAATTGAAGTAAAGATCAAAATTCTGAATTGATAAAAATATTATCTGCGACGGTTCTTACAGAAAATTTCAAATTCTTCAACCGGCATCGGGCGGGCAAAGTAATAACCCTGGAATAGCTTGCAGCCCATTCCGACCAGCATCTCATACTGGTCATGGGTCTCAACGCCTTCCGTAAGGGAAGTGACGCCCAAATCTTCGGAGAGTTTGACAATGTGGTTGAGGATCTTGCGGGCCTTGACTTCGTTATGGCTCTTCTTCAAAAAGACCATATCCAGCTTGATGACTTCTACCGGCATATCCTTGAGCATATTCAGGGAAGAATAGCCGCTGCCGAAGTCATCCATCTCCACTATAAAACCATTCTGCTGCAAATCATTCAGGACCTGAACACGGTTATCGATATCATCCATCATGGCGGTTTCGGTGATCTCCACCCGCAGTTTGTTGGGATCGATGCCGAACTCCTTCACCACGGATTCCACTTCTGCGGCCACATCCATGAAGTAAAAATCTTTCGGCGAAATGTTGACGGAGATAAACAGGTCTTCACGGCCCATCTGCTTCCAGCGGGCCAGGATCTCACAGGCTGAGCGCCACATATATTTGTCGACTTCAGCGATCATGCCATTGCGTTCAAATACAGGGATGAAAGAGCCCGGAGAAAGCAGCCCGTCGATCGGGTGCTTCCAACGCACGAGCGCTTCCGCACCGACCACGTTGCCATGCACATCCACTACCGGCTGCAGATAAGGCTGAACCTGTTTCTGCGCAAGGGCTTCACTCAGCTGCGTGGAAATCAGCTGATCCCACAACACCTTATCGCGCATATCATCGTCATAATAAGCGATATGGACCTGGAATTCGTCTTTGATGGTGGTCAGCGCCATGCGTGCGCGGTCAAACATCACAGAAACATCCAGACCCGGTTCCGTAATTCGATAAACACCCAGATGCACCAGCAGCGGATGCTCGACTTTGCCTTCCCGGATCTTGAAATTCGTCAGTTTACTTTCGAGATAATTCGCATCAAAATCAGCAAAAGGCATCATCACACCAAACATATCGCCGGAAATGCGTCCGTAAACACTGCTCTTCGGGAAATGAGTGCGAACCCAGTCAGCCAGATAGGTGAGGGCAAAGTCACCGAATTCATTGCCGTAGATATCGTTGATTACCTTGAAATTATTGGCATCCAGAAAGGCTGCGCAGTACTCGATCCCGGAATTCGCACGAAGGGTCTGTCTGATGCGTTTGTAAAGGTATTCACGGGTATAAAGACCGGTCAGGGAATCATGATTAGCGATATATTCCTGACGCTCCAGTGCCCGCTGCTCCTCAGTGTTATCCCGGATGGAAACAAAGAAACCGGTCACCCGACCTTTGTCTGAAACCTCATGTTTTTCAATCAAATAATGCCGTTCATTTTTTCCACTGCCGACATTGCGGCGGGTCCGGATCATCGATTCGCTCGCACGCAGATCCGTCAGCCCAAACATTTCGACCAGCTTGCTGCCGGCAGGTTCAAAATCTTCATCTTTGATATCTGCCAGTTTGATCCCCGGCGTGTTCGCCCAAATGCAGCGGCCGGAAGCATCAAAGAAGAACAAGGCATCCGGCATATCGGAAGCGATGTTAGCAAGCATCCGGTCCAGCAGGCGCATCGGACGGTAATAGAGCGAAAAATAAAACACCATCAGACCAAACACACCAAAACCGATCATGGACCGGTCGATCGGGCTCTTGGAAAAGATATAAAACGTCTCCCAGGCACCAACAAGAATCATCGTAATCAGCAAGGAAGAATAGCGCTCAGAATAAATACGCGGTGTTCGAAGAACCTTCACAAAGAAGATAACGAGCACCGCGATAAATATGCCATAATCGATGATTCGGTGAAAGGTCTGTCCGAAATAGGCGATCAGACTGTAATAGACCCTGCCCTCCACCATGATGGGATTTGTAGAAAATGCCTGATGAAAGAAAGGATTGAGGAGATATTGACAGGTGTCAATGATCATCAGGCCATATACAAAGCGCTTCAGGTTTTGGTTCGGCCAGTCTAATTGACAGTAATCAAAGGTAAAATGAAGCAGGGCAAACATGGATGCATTCATGCCCAGGAAATAGATATAATAACCGATTGTGGAAATAATTCTATTGGAGGAGGCAATGATCATCAGATTCCCGATGACCGGGGGAATCAGCGCCAGAAGCATCACTGCAACGGAAGAACTGATGGCTTTTTTAGAGCGCCGCGCAAAATAATAACAGACAACCAGTGCTGCTATCAAAATGATGTAGATGATCGAAAAGGTTTGTCGAACCATTCAGCCTCTTCCGCTGGAAACTTAAGAACAGCGGAAAACATTCTACCTTTTCAGCCATCCCAGCAGGACATGTTGTTATCTGATTATTCAGGAAATGCGCAGCACTATATATATATATATATCACTCCTCATTCTAATAGGAGTATATCACACAAGCGTCCGAATGTAAAGCAAAAAATGATAATTATTTTTTCAGTGATTTCGGCCTGAAAATCTTTTCAGCATCGTAATAAACCCGGGAAGGGAATGCACAAACAGCTCATAACCGGTTTTCCTCAGCGGAAGGTCCCATGCACCGGGAGTGATAACGACTTCACCGCCCAGTCCGCGCTTGAACTGGTAGACGCCCCACATACGGTCTTCTTCGTTGAACTCATCCGGAGCCCCCCACAAATCATAGGTTTTGCAGCCCTTTTCTTTCGCCAGTTTGATGGCTTCCCACTGCAGCAGATAATTCGGCATCTTTTCCCTGTGTTCCGGGCCGGACATGCCGTAAACATAGCGCGCCGTATCGCCGGTAACAAAAATCATCACAGCCGCCACCAGTTTACCTTCCACTTCCGCGATCAGCGGTGTCAGCATATCGGCCGCATAAAAGCGCTGCCAGACGTCCAGATAGTAATCCTTGTCCCGGATCAGGAAACCGTCCCGGGCGCTTGTTTCGGCATAAAGATCGGCAACCGCGTCAAAATCCGCCGGGCCGCCTCTGCGAACCGTGACCCCTTTTTTCTCCGCCAGACGGACTTTATAGCGTGTCCGCTGTTTCATGTTCGCAAGCAGTTCGTCGAGGGAAGGTTCCGTATTGATCCAGACAGAATTGGCGAACTGGATCTGCTGCGGAGAGCGAACCCAGCCGTTATGCTCATAATAAGCCAACAGCTTTTGTCCTGCAGGATTCTGCCGAAAGTCTTCTGCGCCCGGCTCACCGAAAGAAAGAGGAACATCCGGATCGATCTTCAGAAAAAGGGATTTCTGTTCCCGGCCGAAATCCGCCAGGTCCGTCAGCACCCGATCGCGCAGGGCATCATCGTTCCAATCCATCAGCGGTCCCCGGGGACAGTAAAGAAAACTCATACCGCTGTGAAGCGGTCCCAACTCGATCGGACGCTTCAAAACCAGGGCCGCAGCCTCCACCGTACCATCTGCCTTTCTCCAGAGCTTCGGGAAAGCTTCCCATCCCATCCGGGATTTGACCTCAGCCCATTGCGAAGTCTGCAAAAGAGAGGCACCGGGAAGTCCGGCGATGATCTCATTCCAGTTTTCCGGGAGCGTCTGCTGCGGATTCATCAGGCACCGTGCTTTCTGCGCTGTCCGTCCGCAAATTTGATGCCTTTATAAAGCAAAGGAGAATAGACATAATCGAATGAACCCATCGTCCGCAGTACTTTGCCGCCAAATCCGCGTTTGAAGCGGTAGACCTGCCATAAACCGTCATGCCGCTCCTGAAACTGCGCTTCGAGCGTTTCCTCATCTTCATCCGGAATGCCCCACAGGTCATATTCCGTACATCCGGCTTCCATACTGAGCTTCATAGCAGTCCACTGAGCAAGATAATTCGGCATGCGGTTCCGTTCCTCATTGGAAGATGCCCCGTAGAGGTAATAACCGCGTTTCCCTTCCGTGAAGAGCATCAGCGCACTCAGCGGTTTTCCCTGATAGCGGACAAGGATAATGCGGGCTTTGTTCCCCTCCCGGAAGCAATCCAGCGCTTTTCGGTAATATTCTTCCGAATGAACCGAAAAGGCATCGCGGCTGCCTGTAGTCTGCATCAGCTGATGAAATACGGACACATCGGCGCTCTCTTCGACGGCCAAATCTTTTTTCTGTGAAAGGCGGATATTGTAGCGGGTTTTCTGGCTCATACGCATCAGCCAGTCTTCTTCGCTGCCATCCAGAGATACCAAAATCGTCCGCGGAGGCTGAACCGTCGCGAAGGACGGGATAAACCCCTCCATGGTATATTCCAGTTCACCGGCTTCCGGTGAGCCCTGCCAGAAATCCGGTTCCACGCGCAAAAATACAGCATGCTCTTTGCGGCAGAGAGAATGAATCTCCGGCCATAAAGCAGTGAAATCGTGACCGACCGGACCACGGGGAATATAGGCGACCTTCAGCCCGCCGGGAAGCTTGCGGAACAACACCATTGCCCCCGCCCTTTCCGAAGTTACATAGAAAGGAGTCCAGCCAAACCCGGACTTCAGTTCTCCCCACGCTGCCGTTTGAAGCAGAGAGTGATCAGGATGATCGGCCAAAAATTGTGTCCATTCGTTTTTTATTATCATAGTTCAAAATTAATCACATTTGAGGAATGAATTTTTCTCTTAACCGTCGCGAAGCGACACATCAATTATTCATTATTCATTATTCATTATTCACTATTTAACAGTTTTGCGTCCGGAATAATGCCGTTCAGCAGTTTACGGATCTCGTCTTCCTTTTCTTCCTGAGCCAGTTCGTTGAGACGCACCACCAGCGGTTCCAGTTTTTCAGCCGGGATCAAGTCATGACGTTCCAGCTTGAAGATATCCGGATGCATGGTCGGCTCCAGTGTCTGACCTTTGTTCCAAAGGTCCTCACTGAGCTTTTCTCCCGGACGGATCCCGGTGAAACGGATCTCAATATCCCGTCCGGGCTCCAGACCGGAAAGCCGGATCAGATCCTCTGCCAGGTCCATGATCCGGACCTGTTTTCCCATATCCAAAACAAAAGTCTCACGATTTTCACTCAGCCCGGCCGATTCCAGCACCAGGTAAACCGCCTCCGGGATCGTCATAAAATAGCGCTCCATGTTCGGATCGGTAACCGTCACAGGACCGCCCTTGCGGATCTGTTCCTGAAAGATCGGAACCACACTGCCGCGGCTGCCGAGAACATTGCCGAAGCGTACAACGGTATATTTGGCATCCGTACCAATAGACTCGTTCAGAACAATATTTTCCGCAACACGCTTGGATGCTCCCATAATATTGACCGGACGCACAGCCTTGTCGGTGGAGATCAT
>CAYWGX010000169.1:0-6189 GCA_964457635.1 uncultured Leptolinea sp. | reverse complement strand
GAAAAACTTTTATATGATCAAATACCAGAGAATACCGTCGTTGTATCGGGGGCGTCTTTGCTTCCCCTTCGGCATATGCCGGTACAGCCCAATCTGAAAATCGTTGTTCGGAAACCGCAGAACCCCGGACTTCTCTTTGAGATCCTGCGGGAAGAATACCCGCTTGACCATCCATTGGAGATGATAAAAGCTGATGAATCCGAAGAAATCCCTCTCTCCGACTTTGCTGCAAATGACGACCTGTTTGCCGGTGTCGACTATCTGCTGATCCCGCCGCTCCCGGAAAATAACTCCTTCGAGAATTTCCAGAACACCGTTGCCAGGCTGCGCGGCCCCAATGGCTGCCCCTGGGATCGGAAACAGACCCATCAGAGTATCCGCGACGACTTTCTGCAGGAAGTTTATGAGCTGTTGGACGGGCTGGACCGGGCTGACAGGGATACGACCATCGAAGAACTGGGAGATGTGCTGTTCCATGTGATTCTGCAGACCCAGATCGCCATTGACAACGGCGAATTCAACATGGGAGAGGTGATCAGCCGCGTCAATGACAAAATCGTCTCCCGTCATCGGCATGTCTTCGGAAATCCGGAGGATATCAGCCCGGATCAGGTGACGGAACGCTGGGAGCAAATCAAACAGAAGGAACGGGCCAAACAACACAAGAAAGGCGGCCTGCTGGATGGCATCTCCCGGGCAATGCCCGCCCTTTCCCAGGCCTTTTCCTGTCAGAAGCGGGCTGCCAAAGCCGGGATCGAGTGGGAAAGCGTGGGTGATATCCGGCTGAAACTAATGGAAGAGGCAGATGAATTCATTAATGACCAGACCCCGCAGGAGAAAGAGGAAGAGCTCGGCGATCTGCTGTTCTGCATTGTCAGCCTTGCCTGCGAATACGGGATCGACCCGGAATCTGCCCTGCGCATGGCTAACTTGAAATTCCGCGAACGTGTGCATTACCTTGAAGCGAAGGCTCAGGCATCCGGCCGGGACCTGTTCGAAATGCCCCGTCAGGAGAAGGAGATCTATTGGAATGAAGCCAAAGCCGCAGAAAAACAAAACTGATCGTCCCCTTTCCGCAGGAGAAACCGTTTTATTGGTTCTGGTGATCCTGTTTTTCCTGTTCCCGGCTGTTTTTTTCGGATGGTATGGATCCACCTATATCCGGGTAAGGCAAAATTCAGAGATCCATCCGAGGGAACTGGTGATCACGAAGGGAGGGAGCCAATGCACACTGGATATCCCCGCCGGGACATTGTCCCTCCGCAGACCGCAGCGTACCGTTGTCGGGTCCCCTTACCGGTTCGAAGCGCAGGTGCGGCTTGAACATCCCCTGCGGTTTATCGACTGCACAGGGACAATTCCCAACTGGAATATCAGCCTTGAGGCACAGACAGCGCTGGTCAGCTCCAATGTCAGACCTTTTTCAGCCATCCGGCAGCCGGCCTTTGATCAGGAGCATTTCACCTATGTCTGGGACTTCACACCGGAAGAGCGGATCCCGCAGTATCAATCTCACTTTTGGCTGCGGGCGATCGTTACCGAGAAAGATCAGACGGTTGAGAACTGGAACATCCTGGTTCGGGATTTTCCCATGGAAAATCTCGCTTTCTTCGGATTTCCCGTCATTATCGGGATCATTGCAGCCGGTTTTTCACTGGCAGTCGGGATGCTTCTGCTGATCCTGTACCTGCAAAAACGGAGACGAATTCCCGATAAAAGCGAAAAAAACATTGATCAGACATGAAGAAAATCATCTGATTCAGTTCTTGACATTTTCCCTCGATTCAGTTATAGTTAAGCATAATACTTACTTTTCGCGAAGGAGGCACCATGAACAGAAAAAGCATTCCGTTTCTTCTTGCTGTTGTTTTCATTCTTTCTCTTGCGCTCTTCATGAACGCAGCTGCTGATTTCAAAGACGATTTTTCCGATACGGACTACCTTTCCAACGGGTGGTACACGGAAATCCTTTTAGGAAATCCCAACACCGATTATGTTTATCCCGAACGCAGACGCATCTCCATGCATTTGCCGGACTATGACACAGCCCTCTATTTCCTGAATGAAAACACCTTTTCGGAAGACAGCACAGTAGAAGCCACCTTCGAAAATGTCTACTCCAGCAACAGTCAGTACGGTGTCGTCTGCCGTTACCATGATTACGGCTGGTATGAATTCCGTGTTGTTATCTCCGGGGAGTTTGCCGGTTCCTACACGGTCTATAAATATGACCAGTACCTGAAATCACAGGGGAAGGCTCCTTATGTTATTCTTCACCCCGGGATGGATCGTTATTACAGCTACGATATCAAACTCGGCGTAAACAGCAAAAACACTCTCAAGATGATCTGCGAAGATGACGAGATACGAATCTTTATCAACGGAAACGAGCAATACCCCATCCGCAACGGCAGACTCCGTGACAGTGACTTCGAAGACGGAGAAAACGGCGTTGTCTTCTGGACACAGGTTCCCGGCGGAGAAGCCAAGATCGATATCACCAAATTCAACGCTGTTTTTGAAGAATAAACGGCTTGTATTGCTGACCTGATAATTCGTATTTCCGGGCTGCCTAAACGGCAGCCCTTTTCTTACCGCGTCAGAGACGCCAGCTGTTCCATTTTCTCACAGATTGTATTCACATACATCGAATAATCCGTATCTGTACCGCTCCGCAGCAATTCTGTCATCTCCGACACAGGCTTATAGATCGGTGTCAGGGCCAGGTTCCCGGACGAACCTTTCAGATTATGCGCCAGCTCGAAGCCTTCTTTGTAATCTTTCTTCCCGATGGCTGCTGCCAGTTTTTCTGCTTTATTATCTTCTGCAAAGCGCTTTACCAGACCCAGATAAAAAGTCTCATTATCAAAGCAGCGCTTCAGTCCTTCCTCTGTATCCGCACCAAAATCACGCAAATTCTCTATCGTCAGCATTTTTCCTCTTTATTACTCCCAATGGTTTCTTTCAAATGTCCAGATCCTGCTTCAGTTTCTTTTTGTTTTCATACATCGCAGCGTCAGCCCGTTTATATACGTCACGCAGCGACTGATCTTCTCCGGGACGGTACTCAGCCATTCCGCAGGCGACCACCACCTTCCGGCCTACCGTCTGTGCATAATTCAGTGCGGTCATCATCCTGGAAAGGTATTCCCGATTCGTATAGTCTTCGTTTCGCAAAATCGCGATAAATTCATCTCCGCCGACACGATAAACCGGACTGTGCTTATAAATATGACAGATCGTACGGCATGCCTCTTTGATGAACTCATCCCCTTCCGCATGCCCATAGGTATCATTGATGCGTTTCAGTCCGTTGAGGTCACAGAACACCACGGCAAACTCGCCGCATGTGCCTCTTTCGATTTCCTCGTTGATAAGCCATTCGTCTTCAATATAGATGTGCCGGCTCTTAACTCCCGTCAGTGCATCCCGGTTTATCTGGCGGATCGCTTCAATGTGCTCCTCTTCCAGACGCTTCTGCTCGTCAATACTGCTGATGCTGATCACCACCCGGTCCTCCCGGTCATTCGCTGCTGCTGTGACCCTCATTTGCAGATACATCCATTTCCCGTTCACGCGCTGCCGGTAATTGACATGATATGCCTTTCGCTCATCAACAGCCGCACGGATCATCTCTTTATTAAAACCCTGCAGGAAAGCTTCCCGATCATCCGGATGGATATGATACAACATCTCCTCTTCATACCCGGCGAAGAAATCATTTCCTGTCTTTTCGATCTCCGGCAAGCCGAATTCATCATGGGAAGCCAGCTCCTCATATTCGCCGCTGTCCAGTTCTACGCAGTACACGCTTACATAATTTCCGCCCAAAGCCTTCGTGATATCCGAATAAGTCAGCGCTTTATCCCGTTCCTCGATTCCCGCATTAATGTTGCTGACTCCGGCCACCAGCTTATTCCGGCCGGTCTCCCTCAGGCGTGAGATCTTCATCGAAACAAAGGTCGGAGCTCCGTCTATCAGGATCCGATAAGTCATCATGAACACGCCCTTTTCCTTCAGCCGTTTCATGATGTTTTCTTTTGTGAAATGGTTCAGAAATCGGACCTGATCTTCGCTGTATATCGCATGTAAGGCATTTTCCCGGCTCTCTTTGAAAAAGTCTTCTCCTTTTTTACTGATCCCCAGCCGCCGGTAGCTTTTCTCGGATTGATATTCATAATACTCGTTGCTTTCTGCATCCACAACATAGATACTGAAATAATCCTGAGCCAGTGCCTTCGCGATACCCACAAAAGTGATGATATCTTCTTTCGTTTGATTGCGCGTGTTTTGTTCCAAAGCCGCTGCGGTTTTTTTGCTGAGTTCCGCCTTGATTCCTGCTTCTTTCCGTTTTCTCAGAAATTTTTCAAACTCTTCAGCCGGAACCGGCCTTGAGAAATAAAATCCCTGCACGATATCACAGCCGATTGCCCGCAGCGCTTTCACCTGTTCTTGTGTTTCAACACCTTCCGCGATTACCGGTACCGAAAGATAGTCAGCAATATCGATGATGATTTCCAGCATCCGCGTATCCTTCCGTCTCCGGAAGGTGTTCTGCACAAAATCCATGTCCAGTTTCAGGGCATCGATCGGCAGAGTTGAAAGCATATTCAGGGATGAATATCCGTTTCCGAAATCATCCATCTCGATCCGGAAGCCCATATTCCGCAAACCGTTTACCGAGTCGATGATCTGCTCCGAATCCCTGGTATAAGCGGATTCCGTAACTTCCAGCAGTATATCCTCCGGGCTCAGCCCATATTTTCCCAAAATATCTTTCAGACGTTCTGCCAGGTGTGGATCGTACATGTCCACCCTTGAAACGTTCACGGAAACGGGAACAGAATATCCCAGCCGATCCTTCCAGTCACGGATCTGTTTCGCCGTTTTTTCCCAGACATAAACATCCAGCTCTTCGATCAAACCGTTTTTCTCAAACAGCGGGATAAAATTTCCCGGGGAAATAAAGCCGAATTGCGGATTTATCCAGCGCACCAGGCCTTCTGCACTCACCAGGACCGGCTCTTCGCCGCGAATGTCGAATTTTGGCTGATAATAGACGCGGAATTCTTCCCGGCTCAACCCTTGCTGGAAGCTTTCCAGCAGCTGCTGTTCAAACACTTCTATTTCATGATACCTGTGGTCATAAAATTCAATGGATTTGTTGAAGGAATTCCGAATCATGTCCGCTGCCATCTGGGCTCGGTCGAAGCGGCGTTCGATGGGAATGGAGCGGTCTGCTTTTTCATAAACACCCATTCGCAGACGGATGCGGCTGCGCGGTACATCTTCACCCGCAAGACCGTCTGAGGCGGATTCAAGAATCTTTTTGTAGTCCTTCCCGTGTGGGCAGTAAATCATAAAAGTATCGGCTTCCCGGCGGCAGACAATGCCGCCGGTATCCGCCACCATTTCACGGACTTTCAGCCCGATTCGTTTCAGGACTTCATCCCCATAGGCATCGCCGAAACGCTCATTGATGACCCGGAAATGGTAAATATCGATTATGATCGCGTCCATTTCAATGGATTCGTGGTACTGATCAAAAAGCTCGGCATAGTGGTAGAAGAATTCTCGGTTGTAGAGATTCGTCAGCGGGTCGCGTTCTGTTGTCTGGATCGTGAGCCGGTCCTCGAACAGTTCGATCGTCCGCCGAATTCGGGCAAGCATCACGCCCGCCGGCGGGTAAGGCTTCGGGATAAAATCAGCTGCCCCAAGGGTCAGGCTTTTGATTTCCGATTCCTGGTCGGAAGTGAGAACGATCACCGGGATCAGCTGCAGTGTATGGTCGCTTTTCAGTTTTTCCAGCAGTTCCAGGCCGCCCATTTTTGGCATGACCAGGTCCAGCAGGATGATAGAGAGCATGTTCTGATGTTCCTGAATCAGTTCCAGTGCTTCCAACCCGTCTGAAGCAAAAAGAACTTCATAGTCTTCTTTCAGAACAGCCCCAAGAAGTTTCCGGTTGATTTCTTCATCTTCTGCCACCAGGACGAGACGTTTGCCGTTGGTGGAATGAAATTTTTCATGGCTCTTTAACATTTAAATAAAAGGTTCCTTTTCCCTATTCATACAGCATTAATCATGCCACAAATCGAGAAAAAAATCAATCCCGCTGACAAAGAAGGGAGCACTCGGGGACGAAGCACATTGGGACGGTTTTTGCGTTGTTGCGAAGCCAAAACGCAAGAA
>CAYWGX010000168.1:0-6246 GCA_964457635.1 uncultured Leptolinea sp. | reverse complement strand
GACCTGGCCGCGATCCTTTCCAACCTGCACGAGGGCGACATCCTCTTCATCGACGAGATCCACCGTCTGGGCCGGGCCATTGAGGAGATTCTTTATCCCGCCATGGAAGACTGCGTACTGGACATTATGGTCGGGAAGGGTCCCACCGCCCGTTCCATCCGTCTCAAGCTGCCGCGCTTCACCGTCATCGGCGCCACCACCCGGCTCTCCCTGCTGAGCGCCCCTCTGCGTGCTCGCTTCGGTGCCGTCTACCGTCTGAATTACTATGACCTGCCCGCTATGGAGCAGATCATCGCCAGGGCGGCGCAGAAGCTGAACACCGCCTTCGATCCCGACGGCATCCGGGAAGTCGCCATCCGCTCCCGGGGAACTCCGCGCATCGGCCTGCGGCTGCTGCGTCGGGTACGGGACTATGCACTCGTCCGTGGAGATGGGTCCATCAACAGGGAAACTGCCGTCCAGGCACTGAACCTGCTGGATATCGACGCGCTGGGGCTGGATGAGGTGGACCGCAAGGTCCTCGACACCATCATCATGAAATACAACGGCGGGCCGGTGGGGCTCAACACCATCGCCGCCTCCATCAGCGAGGAATCCGACACCATCATGGATGTGGTGGAGCCTTACCTGCTGCAGCTGGGCCTCATCGACCGCACTCCGCAGGGACGTACCGCTACACGCAAAGCCTATGAGCACCTGGGAATCGATTATGTTGAGAAGCGCGCGGATAATTCTCAGGCAGCGCTGTTCTAAGGATGAAAGGTGAAAGGTGAAAACATCCGATTTTGACTATGAACTGCCGCAGGAGCGGATCGCCCAAACTCCAGCTGAACCACGGGACTCGTCCCGTCTGCTTGTCTATCACCGGGACACGGGAGAGCGGGAGCACCGCATTTTCCGCGATCTGCCGCAATATCTGCGTAAAGACGACCTGCTGGTGATCAACCAGACCAAGGTCATCCCCGCGCGGATCTACGGAAAAAAGAACGGGAGCGGCGGCAATGTGGAAGTGCTGCTGCTGCGCCGGGTCGAGGAAAATCTTTGGGAAACGCTCGTGGGCGGGAAACGTCTGTTCACCGGGAAGAAGATCATCTTCTCAGATCAGCTTTCCGCCGAAATCGTGGACCAATACGAAGGCAGCCGCCGTCTGCTGCGCTTCACCGGCGATCTGGATGAATACGTCATCCGCACCGGTCAAATGCCGCTGCCGCCTTACATCCACACCCGGCTGGAAGACCCGAATCGCTATCAGACCGTCTACGCCAAAGATACCGGATCCGCCGCTGCCCCTACTGCCGGGCTGCACTTCACCGACCGGCTGATGGATGAGCTGCGCGAGATGGGCGTTCAATTCGCGGGGGTCACGCTGCATGTAGGGCTGGACACCTTCGCTTCGGTCACCGAAGATGACCCGGAGGAGCATCACATCCATACCGAATGGTGTGAAGTCACTCCGGAGACCGCCCGGCTTATCAATGAAACCGTACGAAACGGCGGACGTGTGATCTCCGTCGGTACTACCAGTGCCCGTACATTGGAGACCGCCGCGCAGGCTGCGCTGCGGGAAGGCTCGTCCGAACGGGTGATCCCTTTCTGCGGACAGACCAATATCTTCATCCTGCCGGGCTACGAGTTCCGCGGGATCGATTGCATCATCACCAATTTTCACCTGCCAAAGTCTACCCTTATCATGATGATCAGCGCCTTTGCCGGACGGGAAAACGTCCTGTCGATCTATAAAGAGGCGATCGAAATGAAATACCGCTTCTTTTCCTTTGGGGATGCAATGCTGATACTCTAATGAAGAATGAAGAAATAAGAATGAAGAAAAAGGACTGATAACCACGATCCTAATTCTTCATTCTTATCTCTTCATTTTATTGATACCTGGGGAGCAGGCTTTCGTATTCTTGTTGCATGATGTTGTGGTCATGGACGAGGATCATGTAGGTGTTCGTCCGGGTATTGCGGGTGTCCTCCTGCGTGCAGCTGTATATCTCCGACGCTTCTTTAGCCTCCGGCATTTCCGGGTCATATTCGTTTTCCGTCAGTGCAAGGAACCAGCGTTTCCGTTCCGGCTGATCCTTATACCACTCCAGATCACTGTTGAAAAGATTCAGATAGAGGTGTCCCTCATCAATCGCCACCGGACGGGGACGGACCGTGTTATCACTGAGCACAGTGATGCTATTGGAGAGCCAATAGCTGGTGATATAACCGTAGTCCAGGTCGTGGGTCTTCAATGTCTCCAGCAGGCCGTCCTCCGCAAACCAGATCTTTTTATCATAGCCGATGCGCAGAACTGAAAGGCCGTTGGAAAGGGCGTGCACAGTCAGCATCAAACCGCAAAGCAGCGTGATTCCCCCCGAGAGCGTCCGCTCCGGCTTGTCGGCTGTAAACTGATTGATCATAACCAGCACCACTACTTCACAGGTGAAAACCAGCGGAGTCAGGCGCCAGTCCACATCGGAAATTTTCCCGAACACGAAGAAAAACAGGAAAGCTCCAAACATTCCCCAGGCCATGAAGACAAACAGCCGCTCCTCCCGTCTTTTGAGAACTTTCCAGCGGGAGAAGGATAATACAAGTCCGGTGAGCATCAGTAAGGCGATGACCGTCTTGAAGATCGTCTTGATCCATTGAGCCGTAAAAGAGTCCAGATTCTTTTCCGAGAGCGGATAAAACAACGAGATCCAGCGCACCGGGAACAATTCCAGATTCTCTGCCCAGGAGCCGAAGGGAACGATCACGGAATAAGAATCCGAATAATTGGTGTTCAGGGATTTGGAAAAGAGGAACCCACCGCAGGCTGCCAGAACGATGCAGATCGTCAGCGGCAGCAGCTTTCTGTCCGCCGAAAGCCAGTATTCCAATACACAGGCTGCCAACAGCGGGACGGTCACATAAAGCATCTCCACTGTCCCATTGGCAGAGCACATGAACAGCGCAAGGGTGAAGAGCACCATACCGGTGATGCGTCTGCGGGAAGATCCACCGCGCAGTGCCATATGGAGAAACAGAAATGCCAGCAGCAGATAAAAGACCGCCAGACTGTAATGGATGATGTGTCCGTAAAAGATCTCCCGGGTCTTTTTCGTGGCACACACCGCCAGCAGCATCACCGCAGTTTCCGCAAAAGATACATCCCACCTGCAGCCCAGCGAGCGGAAGAAAAAGGCCAGTGTCAGCGTGAACAGCACCGCGAACAGGCACATTCCCGCCCGCAGTGCGGTCATCCCCACTCCGAACAATTTCAGAAAAGGCATGAAAAGCCATTGACCGCCGAAAGCAAGCCGATAGGCATAATCAAAAGAAGGCTTGAAGAGGGTACCGCTTTCCAGCATGGACTGCGCCCACAGCAGGGTGTCGGTACAGTCCGATTGAAACTCAGTAATGAAAGCATTGCCCCAGAGGTAAGCTTGAACAATACCAAAGGCGGCAGCAAGGAACATAAAAGATAACACGAAAAGGGATTTTTTTTTCATCGCTGATGCTGCCACCTGAACCTTGATACCTGATAATCGAAAACTTATTTTCTGCTGTTATAGTCCCCGCGAATGACCCACTTATAGGTGGTCAGTTCCCGCAGTGCCATCGGTCCGCGGGCATGCAGCGGCTGGGTAGAAATGGCGATTTCCGCACCCAGTCCCAGCTCGGAACCGTCTGTGAAGCGGGTGGAGCAGTTGACATAAACGGCAGCCGAATTCACCTGCGCCACAAAGGCATTGGCGTTATCTTCATCTTCCGTGAGGATGCTGTCGGAGTGGCCGGTGCCGTGTTCCTGAATATGAGCGATCGCTTCTTTGAGGTCATCGACAACCTTGACATTCAGGCGCAGACTCAGCCATTCCTTGTCATAGTCCTCATCGCGGACTTCTTCGAAGAATTCCGAACGGACGTGAGCCCGCCGCAGGATCTCATAGGCACGCGGGTCCGCGCACATCACAACACCGTCCGCAGCCAGATATTCACAGAGATCCGGGATCGCAGCATCGGCAATGTTCTGATGAACCAGCAGCGTCTCCAGCGCGTTACAAACCGTCGGACGCTGAACCTTGGCATTGCGGATCACTTCGAAAGACCGGAACATATCGGCACTCTCATCCAGGAAGATATGGCAGACACCGATCCCGCCGGTGATGACAGGGATACGACTGTTCTTTCGGCAGAACTCATGCAATCCGGCACCGCCGCGGGGAATGAGCATATCCACATATTCATCCATCGCCAGCAGTTCTCCCACCAGCGCGCGGTCAGGAGAAAGGATGCACTGTACACAATCCTCCGGAAATCCTGCAGCGGCCAATGCATCCGTGACAGCAGCCATCAGCGCCTCATTGGTGCGGATGGTTTCCTTACCGCCCCGCAGGATCGCCGCATTGCCCGACTTGACCAGCAGTGATGCGGAATCGATGGTCACATTTGGACGGGACTCATAGATCACCGCCACCACACCCAGGGGAGTTCGCTCCTTATGGATCTTCAGACCATCCTTATGCGGCATTTCGTCAAAACATTCTCCCACCGGATCCGGCAGTTCCGCCACATGTCGGACATCCCGGATGATGCCATCGATGCGTGCGTCATTCAGCAGCAGACGGTCTCGCATGGCAGGCGTGAGTTGATTCGCCGCATCATAATCCAGCTTATTTGCCGCAAGGATCGCTCCGCGGTTTTTATCCAGCGCATCAGCCAGCTTTTCAAGGAAATCATTCTTTCTGTTGGCTGAAACATTCATCAGAAAGCGTGATGCTTCTCGTGCAGCTTTGCCCATTTCCAGGATCGTCTTCATATTCAGTCCTTTCCAAAACCTTTTCACTGTTTCAGTTCAGTATCATAAAATCGTGATGAATCACTTCATCACCATAAGTATACCCGAGAATCGTTTCGATCTGATTGGCTTTGCAGCCGTTCATCAGGCGCAGATTTTCTGCACTGTAATTGGTCACACCGACACCGACCTCGCGGTTTTCCGTATCCAGGATGCGGATGGTGTCACCCCGGGAAAAGTCTCCGGTAAAGGCTTTGATCCCCGCAGGAAGCAGGCTTTTTCCACTTTGTAAAGCACGGGCTGCACCCTCATCAATAATGAGTGCATTTTCTCCCGCACGATAGTCGGTCAGAATAAAACGTTTGCGGCTTTCCAGCACCGAATTCACCGGTTTGAACAGCGTCCCAAGCGCCTCTCCCTCCGCAGCCCTGATGATAATGTCCGGCTCCTGTCCGTTGACAATCAGCACCGCAGTACCCAGACGCCGGGCGATATCTGCCGCGTGAACTTTCGTCGCCATGCCGCCGGTACCGAGCCCGCTTACGCTGTCACCGGCGGCCTCACGAACTTCCACAGGAATTTCCGGTGTATCGATGACAGAGATCAGCTTCGCATCCGGATCTTTTTCCGGGTTGGCGGTATAGAGCCCGTCCTGATCCGTCACCAGGATCAGCAGATCCGCCCCGATAAGGCCCGAGACCAGCGCGGACAAAGTATCATTGTCACCCAGCTTCATCTCATTGATGGAAACCGCATCATTTTCATTGATGATCGGCATCACATTCTGATCCAGCAGTGCATTCAGCGTATTCCGCGCATTCAGATAGTTCGCCCGTTGGACAAAATCACTGCGGGTCAGCAAAATCTCAGCGGCATTATGACCATACATGCGCAGAATCTTATTGTAAACAGCCATCAGCCGGGGCTGACCAACCGCGAAAAGCATCTGTTTGCGGGGAATATGTTTGGAGAGATGCGGAAAGTTCAGCGCATCCTTTCCAACTGCCACTGCACCTGAGGAAACCAGCGTTACGGAAACACCCCTGTCACAAAGCGTGCAGAGCTGGCGCATCAGGTCAATGATCCCAGGGTAGTCCACACTGTTGGTTTTTCCCGTGATGGTAGAAGTACCGATTTTTACAACGATTTTTTGATAAGGCAAGTTCATAGCAGTTGTTCGTTATCCGTAAAAGTATTCTGATTCTTCATTTGAAAAAAGGGCGCCCTTTTTGCCAGGGCGCCCCGGATTGGAGTTGGTATATAATATGCCTATCCGACCTTGTTGTTCAGTGTGCGAGCGATGATTTCATCCTGCTCCGCATTGGTAGCTTTCTTCTTTTTGTCATCAGAACCCTTGCGATTCTTTGCTTTTTCCATTGCAAAGCGCCAGGCAATTTCCATCGCTGTCGGTTCTTCTTCGGTGGCATTTTCATCAGTGAAAATGAAATTACTGACATTTTCGTTCAGTTCCTCGC
>CAYWGX010000167.1:0-6333 GCA_964457635.1 uncultured Leptolinea sp. | reverse complement strand
CCAGGATGACCTGGTCGTTGGTATAAGAGTGGATGGTGGTCATGAGACCGTATTCAATACCGAAAGCATCGTTGACGATCTTTGCGGCAGGAGCCAGACAGTTGGTGGTGCAGGAGGCATTGGAAACAATGTGATGTTTCGCAGGATCATACTGATCGTCGTTGACGCCCATGACGATGGTGATATCTTCGTTCTTTGCAGGAGCGGAGATGATGACCTTCTTTGCGCCGGCTTTGAGGTGAGCATTGGCGCCGGCTTTGCCCTTGGCGGGATCGCCCAGAGCATCAGTGAAGATACCGGTGGATTCGATGACGATTTCAACACCCAGTTCGCCCCACGGAATGTTGGCGGGATCTTTTTCGTTGAAGACTTTGATGTTCTTGCCATTGATGACCAGGTCGCTGCCGGCTACATCAACGGTACCATTGAATTTACCATAGGTGGAGTCATATTTGAACAGGTGGGCATTTGCCTTAGTGTCAAATAAGTCATTGATAGCAACAACTTCCAAATCATTGGAGTAATTTTCAACCAGTGATTTGAGAACCTGGCGGCCGATACGACCAAAACCATTAATACCAACTTTTGTCATTTTATTTCCTCCGTAAACGGGTAAATTGACAATTATTTACCCATTTGTTTAGTGGTTATTCTGAAGGCGTCTTTAGAGCCTCCCAAGCCTGGACCAGAATGTTTGTGAGTTTATCCGGATCATGGCGCCAGGGATAATTCTCATTGACGAGATTTCCTTCAAAAACTCTGATACCACAGCCTTGCTTTGGTGAAATTTTACACCAGCTTACATGATTTGGCAAACTTTTTTCATAAAAGTTATTACACACCATTCCGTCAAGTTCCGTTTCGGGAAGGTAGCTGCGCATGATGTCGATATGATCATCGGAATCCATGTCATCTGTCTCTCCCGGCTGAGAGGTCAGATTGCAGATGTAAAGCTTTTTTGCCGATGATGCGGCAACAGCACCGGCAATGCCCGGAACCAGTAAATTGGGCAGAATGCTGGTATAAAGACTTCCCGGTCCCATAAAAAGCAGGTCAGCATTCAATATCGCACGGATCGCTTCCGGATTTGCGCTCACATTTTCAGGTTCGATCCAGCAGCGGAGAATGTGACCGTGTGTCTCGGTGATCTGTGATTCACCGGTGACCCTCACTGTTTCTGAAATGCCGGCATCATTCTGAATTTCAATATCAGCAGCCAGGTTGATGTCAGCCAGGGTCGAGGGCGTAACCTTCCCGCGAATGGCAAGAATCGATGCCAGTTCATGGATCCCCTGCTCAAAGCTGCCGGTGATATCCGCAAGGGCTGTCAAAAGCAGGTTGCCCATGTTATGCTGACCGACGCCGGATGCGCTGGAGAATCGGTATTGCAGCACCTGCGTCATGAATTCTTCGTCATCGGCAAGTGCGGTCAGACAGGAACGGATGTCCCCCGGCGGCAGGATTCCCATATCCCTGCGCAAAGCACCGGAAGATCCTCCATTGTCCGCAACCGTTACTACAGCCGTGATGTTTCGTGTAACTTTCTTCAGCCCACGCAGCAAGCTGGAAAGCCCATGCCCGCCGCCTATGGTGACGATTCGAAGTTTTTTGAATTCTCGTGTGATTTCTTTCATGTTGCTCATATGGTTCTTATCATATCATAAATTTTGAATAAAATGAAAGTTTTTATTTTCAGCGCCATTCAGACTGAAGCAGTCCGAACTTGTTGACTCAATTCTTCCGGACCGGTTTCTCGCTTCCCGGTAAGGAAGTGTTCAAATTCATTCGCGGGGACGGGTTTCGAGAAATAAAAGCCCTGCACATAAGCGCATCCCATCTTCTTCAAAATCTTGTATTGTTCTTCTGTTTCCACACCTTCCGCTACCACAGGAACATGCAGAAAGTCCGCAATATCAATGACCATTTCGATCATCCGAACGTTCTGCGCTTCACCGAATGCATTCCGCACAAAACTCATGTCTAATTTCAGCACATCAATCGGCATTTGTGAGAGCATCCCAAGGGAAGAATAGCCGGAACCGAAATCATCCATTTCGATGCGGAAGCCCATCCCCATATTTCTCAATTCCCGCGCAGTGGCTATGATCTGATCAGAGTCTTCCGTATATGCGGATTCGGTGATCTCAAGAAGAATATCCTCGGTTTTGAGACTGTATTTATCTAAGATTTCAGAGAAAATTCCGTTCAAATTTGGGGTAAGCATATCGATGCGGGAAACGTTGACGGAAACAGGAACAGAGTGACCGTACCGGTCTTTCCATTCGCGGATGCGCGCGGCAGCTTGTTCCCATACAAAGCGGTCGAGTTCCAGGATGAGCCCGTTATTTTCAAGCAGCGGAATAAATACCCCGGGGGTGATCATGCCCAATTCCGGATGGTCCCAGCGGACAAGAGCTTCAGCGCTTGAGAGAACAGGTTTCTCCGGCCGAATATCGAATTTCGGCTGAAAATAGACTTTAAAGCGGCCGCTGTCCAGTGAAGGTTTGAAGTCTTCAAGCAAACGTTCACGATACAGTTCTTCCTTGTGCATTTCGGTATCATAAATACCGACAGTTTTCTTGTAACTGCTGCGGACAGCATTGGCTGCAATTTTCGCATAGTCAAAACGGCGGTCGATTTCGATCGTCTTGTCAACATTGGCATATACGCCCATACGCAGGCGAACTTTGTTCATGAACGGATCTTCTCCGGCGGGATCTTCAGAGATGCGTTCAATGATTGTTTCGTAATGATCACGATGCGGACAGTAAATCAGGAAAATATCAGCATTGCGGCGGCAGGCAACACCGCCAACTTCACGGGCAATTGTTCGAATACGTTCACCGAGGTGCCCCAATAAACGGTCCCCGTATTTTTTCCCGTACCGCTCATTGATGAGATGAAAATGGTTTATATCAATCACGATCGCGTCCATCGGCATATCTGTATAATGCCGGTCATACATCCTGACGTAGTTCATGAAGTAACTCAGGTTGTAAAGCTTGGTGAGCGGATCCCTTTCAGTGGATTCGATAATAGTCCGTTTTTCAGATAATTCAATACAGCGGTTTACCCTTGCCTGTACGATTTCCCATGACGGGTATGGCTTTGGTATAAAGTCCATTGCGCCCAGCTTCAGGCATTCGACCTCTGCGCTTTGATTTGCAGTGAGAACGATGACCGGTATTTCTGCAAATTCTGATTCCTCCCGCATGATTTTCAGCACTTCCATGCCGGTCATCCGCGGCATCTGAAGATCAAGCAGCACGATTGCAATTTCGCCGCTGTGTCTTTTTATTTGCTCCAGTGCTTCCACACCGTCAGAGGCAAATATAAGATCATAATCACCGGATAGTGCATTTTTCAGCATCATCAGGCTGATATCCTCATCTTCTGCGATAAGGATATAACGCTTTTTATTCAGGTTTGTCTGCATATTCATCAGCGGAACAGCCTGTGAAGCTTTGTCTTCTGCATCATCTCTTGAAATTGCTCCCAGGCCTTTCAGCAGTTGTTTCTCTTCATACATCAGCTCATCTGCACGGTTAAACACACTGTGGAAGCTCAGGTCCTGCCCCGGAATATAGTCCGAATATCCGCCGGAAATAACCACATCGTTTGAACCGATGTGTGCAACCGAGCGGTCATGTAATGCCAAAACCAATTCTTTGCGGATCACATAATCACGGCCTGTTAGAATAACGACAAATTCATCGCCGCCTACACGGTAAACGGGACTGTGCTGAAAAATGTCACAGGTCATCCTGAATGCCTGCTGTATATATTCATCACCCGCTTTGTGTCCAAGCGTATCGTTGATTTTCTTCAGACCATTCACATCACAGACGACGACGGCGAAATCTGTGCAGCTGCTTTCACTGATAGCTTTATTGAATTCTTCTTCACTGACCAGAAAGGCGTGCTTGCTTTTTGCTCCGGTGAGCGGATCTTTGAAGACAGTCTCCCTGGCGGCATCCCTTTCTTTGACTGCTTTCTTCTCCCAGTTTTCCATGGAGATGTGATTGATCAGCATCGCTGTAAGAGCCAGAATGAACAAAATGATGATGATCAGTGTATTAATTGTGTCAACACTGTGAATATGAGCGATCTGGCCTTGAATAAATTCCTCTTCCTCCATTGACTGGAGTGATTCATCTGCTGTTCCGTGATAATATTCCTGAATGGTATATATCGATTCATTGGTTGCCTGTTCATCCACCCGCCTGGACCAGATCATAGCCATGAATACGACCAATGCCAGCAGCACGATCCAGACGATGACTGCCTTACCGAAACGGCGGGCATGGTCCTTTCTGATGATTTGCCTGAAGTAGAAGAAGCCAAAGACCGTCCACACCATGAAAAGAATATAAGTCTCCGTAGCGAGCATCGTATCTCCGAAGAGATTGGGGAAAAGCAGGTATACGCCGAATATCAGCATGGAAAGGAAGCCGACAGCCCCTGTGACAATTTCTCGGCGATTCTTTTGTTTCCTTGCCATTTTCAAGGCAGCTGCCGAAACAAAACCATAGAGCATCGTTGCGCCGAGCGTTGTAACGTCAACGATCCAGCCGATAGCAGTACGGCCGACGAATGCGATCGGGATGCTGAGCGCCGCAACAAGGATCATGGCATTTGCTGGAACCTGCTTGTTATTCAGTTGAGCAAACTGTGCCGGGAGAATGTCATCCCGTGCTGCAGCATAAAACAGCCTGCTGAGCGCCCTCAAATTACCGATAAGACTGGTCAGGATCAGCGAAAGCAGCGAAGCCATCAGTGCCGCAATCCCGAAACCGCCCAAATAGTGGTTTGCTGCATAAAAGGCAGGCAGGCCTTTGATACCGGAGTAATTGTCAAGATTGCGGATGTACTCCAGCCAGCTGCTGCAATCTTCAGGGTAGGCGGTGATGCTCAGCAGCGTTATGAATATATACAGAGCTGTTGAGATGATCACGGACAGGTTCATGATGCGGTGAAGTTTATTTCGTTTGAAGTTGAATTCTTCAACAGAGTGGGTGATACCTTCAAAACCGATAAATGCCCACGGAGAAATAAATGCAATACGCAGGACCTGTGCGATCTCACTCCTTTCAGGTACAAATGCAGGGCTCAAACTGTTTTCATGACGGAAAAATGCAGCCCCGAAGCACAATGTGATCCCGATCGTAAAAATAGCGGCCAGGACAGTCATGACCTGGGCAGCTGCCATCTTGCTGCTGATGCACAGGATGGTTATGGAAACAATTGCGGCAATGGTCAAAAGAACTTCGCCGATATAGACTTCATATCCAAAAACGGTGAACAGATATCCGAATTTAAATGTATCACCGATGAAAAACCGTGAAAAAAGCGGCAGACTGGTCGCATTCGCCCAAAATATTGCGATGTAGGTCAGGCTGAGAAACCAAAAGACCAGAAAACCACGGTCATAACCAAAAACTTCTTTGATATAGGTGTAAGCGCCGCCTGCACGGGGATAGCGGTTGGCTAAATAGAAAAAATTCCGGCTGATCACCAGCATGAGGGCCATGCCAAGCAGCAGACCCAAAATCGTACCCAGCGGACCACCCTGATCCAGATAAGTATTGCTGGTGACGATCAGCGATCCCCATCCGATAGCTGTCCCAACGGACAGTGCCCATACTGCTGCAGGAGAGAGATATGGCTGCAAAACTTCTGCTTTATTCCGGTTCATTTCTTCTTCCATAACGACCAACTGAATTTTTAAGGGAACCTCTAAAAACTATTCGGCGGGGGTATGGGGGCTGTGGCCAGCCCCGTAAGGTACAGGCTTCGCCTGGTTATATGCGGGGCTGGAGCTTCGCCCGGCCCGGAAATCATGGCGCGGGAAAGTTATTTTCCGAAAAAAAGAATTATGAATCCCGCGCCATAATGGATAAATAGTGAATGAGGTACCAATTTTTTGGGGGTTTCGAAATCCACTTAAAAAGTTAGTATATAGCAAAAAATCAAAAAATGAAAAATTGCTGAAAATCAGGGTGACAGGATGATTTTATATTTCGTATTCTTAAAATTTTAATATTCAATTTCCCTCTTGCATAATTTGCAATAACTGGTATAATCATAGTCACTATACACTACCGAAATGGAGGATATATAAATGGCAAGTGTTACTTATGATCATGTAGTCAAACGATTTGGCGATGTTGAAGTTTTGAAAGACATCAATATTCCGATCAAAGATAAGGAATTTTTGGTGTTGGTCGGTCCGTCCGGCTGCGGTAAAACCACTGCTCTCCGCTGTCTGGCCGGTTTGGAAGAAGTTACTGAAGGCGAGATCCGCATCGGTGACCGCGTCGTCAACGACGTTGC
>CAYWGX010000166.1:0-6395 GCA_964457635.1 uncultured Leptolinea sp. | reverse complement strand
GGGCTGGAAGCAGCGCTGGAAGGGCTGAAGGTTGGCGACAAGAAAAACGTCACCGTTGAACCGGAAGATGCCTATGGCGAATATGACCCGGAAAACGTTATCGAGCTGGACCGCAGCCTGTTCCCGGCTGAATTCCCGATCGAAAAGGGCCGCCTGGTTCCGCTGGAAGATGATGAAGGCAATCATCTGCACAGCTACATCCTGGAATGGAACGATGACACCGTGACCGTTGACCTCAATTCTCCCATGGCCGGGAAGACCCTGGTGTTCGACTGTGAGATCGTCTCCCTGCGTCCGGGTACGGAAGAAGAGATCGAGGCCGGTTCCATTTATCTGGATGACGGCTGCGGCTGTGATGACTGCAGCTCCTGCGGACATCATTGCCACTAAAAGGGGCCAGGGGTCAGGTTTTAAAGGTGAAAGGTGAAGGGTGAAGGGTAAAAAATAAAGTGTCGCTTCGCGGCGATTCTTTATTCCCAGTTCCTCACTCTTCACTTTTCCCTGCTCACCGGTATGAAAAACAACAGTGTACTGATCATCGGTGCAGGCGTTGGCGGGCTGGCTGTCGGGATCCGTCTGGCAGCAGAAGGATTTCGTGTCCGCATCATCGAAAAAAATTCGCTCCCGGGCGGCTGGCTGCAGCCCACCCGGCTGGGAGACGTCACCTTTCCGAACGCGGGATGTCTGGTCACCATGCCGCAGCAGATCGAGTCATTGTTTGAAAGTGCAGGACGGTCCGCCGCTGACTATCTGACCCTGGAAGAAGTCTCCCCCATCATCCGTTTTCTCTTCCCGGAGGAAAATGAATATACACTTCACCGGGAAGCGGCGGATACGCTGATGAAAAACAGCCTGTTCGGCCTGCAGGACCAGCAGGGTTATGCGGCCTATGGGAAACGCTCCGACCGGATCCTCGATGAATTTCTCCCGAAATTTTTTGAAAAACCTTACAAACGCAGCCGCAATCCCTTCGCACCGGAATTCGGGTTCCGTTCCTTCCGCCCGCGGCGCAGCGGCCGGATCGTGAGTGAACGCCTGTTCACCTCCGAAGAACTGCGCAGCGTCCATGCCTTCTGGCCCATGTTCTGCGGAGGTGCCCCCGCTGTCAGTTCGCATTTCTACCGCATGATCCCCGCTGTGATGCAGCGCTGGGGTGTATTTTTTGCCAAAGGCGGTCCGGAAGCCTTCATCAATGCACTTTTGAAGCTGTTTGAAGAGTGCGGAGGAGAGATCCAGTATAATTCCGAAGCCGAAGCGATCCAGGTCTATAACGGCGCAGTGACCGGTGTTCGCCTGACGGACAACAGTATCCGCATGGCGGATTACGTGATCTCGGACGCAGATTCAGCTTACACCTGCCGCTCGCTGATCGACTCCGACCGTTTCCGCTACAACAGCGTGGAAGCCGCCCGGATGCGCAGGCCCGGCATTTCCCTTTTCATCTATCATATGGTCCTGCGGACACAGCCGGCTGAAAAACGCCCGCTGCTGGGATTCAATGTCATCCTGCCGCAGGATATGAACCAATGGGAACGTGAACTGTTTGATGAAAAAAGGCTCCCGGATCATCCCCTGTTTTATCTCAACTGCCCGGCAATGATCGATCCGGCCTATGTTCCGGAAGACAAAGGAGCTCTTTCGGTGATCTGTCCTGTTCCCAATCTTGATTCAGAGGTGAACTGGCCGCGGGAATCTTATCATTTCCGGGAGCGAATCCTCGGCGATCTGCAAGAGCTTTTTGAAAATGACCTGCGGTCGGACTTGATCGGCGAGCGCTACATCACCCCGGCGATGCTGCACGAGAACTTCAACAGTTATATGGGTACGGCATGGGGTTTTGATCCCAATCAGGAGAAGACTGAGATCCGCTGCCTGCCCAATCGCTGTACAGATATCGGGAACCTCTATCTGGTGGGGAACGGTGCTCATCCGGGTCCTTTTCTTCCCGGGGTGCTGCAGGGAGCCGAGATCGTCTATAAAGAAATCATTGCCGGCAGGAAAAACCTGTAATTTGCAGCAGACAGCTGACAGTTGATCGTTAGGCAATGATAACGAACACGCAGCCGGCAAACCCGTGAACTATAACACATAAATTGTTAGAAATGTATTAATAATTAACAATCCCCCTTGACAAAAAAGGTCAGACAAATAAAATATAGGTATATTGAATAACGGAACGTGCACTGCGGGCTAGTAGGGGGAAAAAAGCTTGGGTCTTTCCGGAAGTTTCCTGGATGAAGGTTTACCCGGACGCAGGGGACATAATTTTCATATATAAGCCTCTGATTTCAGGGGCTTTTTTCGTTAATCTATACTCCTCACGAATATAAGGGAATCGGGTATAATTGAAGCTATGACGAAGACACTTACGCAATATGTATGTCAGGAATGCGGACGGACCAGCCCGAAATTTCTCGGACGCTGCCCGGGATGCGGCGCGTTCGGCACAATGGTGGAAGAAATCAAAGAGGAATTACCCTCGCTTTCCACCCGCAGCCGTTCCCGTTCCGGCGGTTCCGGTCTGCTCACGGACACAGCTCCCCAGCGTCTGAAGGACATCGACGAAAAGGCCGAGCCCCGCATCGAGACCGGCATTTCCGAACTTTCGCAGGTGCTGGGCGGCGGCATCGTCCCCGGCTCCGTGATCCTGATCGGGGGAGACCCGGGAATCGGGAAATCTACGCTGCTGCTGCAGACTGCCATGAACATCGCCCGTGAACACAAGCTGCTTTATGTTTCCGGAGAGGAATCCGAAAGGCAGATCAAAATGCGTGCCGCCCGGCTCATCGAAGCCGGTGATAAACATGAGGAGATTCCCGATGATCTGCTGCTGCTGACGGAAACCAGCCTGAACCACATTCTGCACCATGTGCGGGAGATCCAGCCGGAATTTCTGATCATCGACTCCATCCAGACCATGCAGCTCGATGAGCTGGAATCCACCGCCGGTTCCGTCACCCAGGTGCGGGAATGTGCCGGGAAACTGCGGGAAACGGCGAAAATGAATAACATCACGGTCTTCATGATCGGCCATGTCACCAAGGAAGGCAACATTGCCGGTCCGCGGATCCTGGAACATATCGTGGATACCGTGCTCTATCTGGAAGGTGACCGTTTTATGTCCCTGCGGCTGCTGCGCTCGGTCAAGAACCGCTACGGTGCCACCTCTGAAGTCGGTGTCTTTGAAATGCTGGAAGAGGGCCTGGTGGAGGTCAAGAATCCTTCGGAGGTCTTCCTTGCCGAGCGTATGGTCAACGCACCGGGTTCCTCGATCGTCGTGACCATGGAAGGGACACGTCCGCTGCTGGTGGAGATCCAGGGGCTGACGAATCCGGTGGGACTCGGCAACCCGCGCCGCACGCCCATCGGTGTGGATATCAACCGCCTGTTCCTGATCACTGCAGTGCTGACCCGCCGCATCGGTGTAAGGCTGGGAGAACAGGACGTCTTCGTCAACGTGGTGGGCGGGATGCGCATCGCCGAGCCGGCTGCGGACCTGGCGATTGCCGCCGCGATCGTCTCTTCCGCGAAAAACCGTCCGGTCCGGGCTGATGCGGTGCTGATCGGGGAGATCGGCCTCTCCGGCGAACTGCGCGGAGCCAATAAGATCATCGCCCGGCTGAATGAGGCTGCCAAGCTGGGTTTCACCACGGCAGTGATCCCTCGAGTCAGTCAAAAGACCCGCGAGTCCTTCCCGAAAACCATGGAAGTCATCGAAGCCCGCTCCCTCCGCGAAGCATTAAAAGCAGTCCTGCTGCCGGAAACGGAAACAAAATAAGAAATAAGAAATAAGAAATAAGAAATAAAAAGTTCGGAGTTCAGAAATTATCATGAAGAATTCAGAAATGTCTTTGGTTTCGAGAAAAGGATAGATACGATGGAAATCACAATTGCCAATAAAAAAATCGTCCCCGCGCAGGTGATTGCCCACATCCGCAAAAACCACGCTATGGAACACGCCACCATCCATCTTTTGACCAGGGCCATGCCGCATGTCTCCATCGCCGGCTATTCCTTCATTAAAGGCTACTGGATCATCGGGAAAGCAGAGCTGCAGGATGTCCAGAAAGCCGCGGAATTGGCTCTTGCCCGCATGAAGAACGGGGAACACAGCCTGGCCATCCATCCCGGCTGCGGGACAAACATCGCCGTGACCGGCCTGTGCACTGCCGCGGCAGCCATGCTGACCACCCTGGGCAGATCAGATGATGAGAGTAAGCTCGAACGCTTCAGTGCCTTCACTACCGCCGGGATGATCGGCGCTCTCGCCGGACGTCCGCTGGGACCGAAGGTGCAGAAAAACATCACCACCGACGCCAACGTCAATGATCTCTCCATCGTCAGTATCAGCTGCAGTTCCATACACGGAACACCGGCTTTCTTCGTGCAGACGTCACTGGATTAGAATTCAGTCAGTATGGCGAATATTTTTATTTTACACGGCAACGACATCAACGGCATCGATGAGGCCGCAGCAAAAATTGTTCAGGAACAGAAAGAGAGCGGATTTGCCGACTTTAACCTGACCGTTCTTTACGGGAAGGGCCTTTCCGCCAATGACTTTTCCAATGCCGTGCTGGCTGCGCCGTTTCTGACTGATTTCCGTGTGGTACTGCTTCAGGAACCTCTGGCTATGGCAGGAGGCCGGGACGGGAATCAGAAGTTTCTGAAACTCCTGGAGGAGACACCGGCCTCTACCCACCTTTATCTGATCATCAAGGATGCCATAGAACGGAAAGACTGGGAAAAACTCGGGAAGACTTCCTTCCTGCGCAAATGGGTGGAGAAAAACCCGGAAAAGGCACAGCTCACCACCTTCCAGCTGCCGGCGCAAAACGTCATGCCGGGCTGGATCATGAAAAAAGCCGCCTCCATGGGCGGAAAATTCGATGCCTCGGGAGCAGCCACACTGGCCGCTGCCATCGGAAACGACACCCAGGCCGCCTCCCATGAGATCGAAAAGCTGCTGCTTTATGTGGGGTTCTCCCGTCCGGTGGATGACGCAGACGTCAATGAACTGGTCAGCGGGGTCACCTCTGTCTCGGTCTTTGACATGGTAGATTCGCTGGTGGTCGGGAACTCCAAAGTCGCGCTCTCAAAACTCCATCAATTGGAAGAAACAGAAGAGATCCCTCAGCTCTTCGCCATGATCATACGCCAGTTCCGCCTGCTGGTCCAGACCCGCTCTATCCTTGACCGCAGGGGGAATTCTCAGACAGTACAGAAGGAATTGGGGCAGATTCCCTTCGTTGCCGACAAGCTCGTTCGGCAGGCTTCGGCTTTCACTTCGGAAAAGCTGAAAACGATTTACGGGAACCTGCTGGAATTTGACTACCAATTCAAGACCAGCGGCAATGACCCGGAAGCCGCCCTTGATCTCTTCATCCTCGACGTCGCACAGCTGCTGAGGAAGCGGTAAAAAAATGACGAGTAAAAGAGACATCTCCCGGCATATACCCTCCCTACTGTCGGCTGTTTTCGCCGCATCTGGGGGATTATTTCTCCTGTTTGCCCTGCACACAGGGCTCGATGACATCCTCTCCGCACGTGAGCTGATCCTCTCGGCAATTGTCTTTTTGACAACGGCCACCGTCACCTGTCTGATTTCAGAAAAACTCCCCCACAAAACGCTCCTGCTGACATTGATCACAGCTCTTCTTGCGGCGGGAGCAGTCAATTTTGAATATCCGGAGCTGATGAAGCTGCCGGTCCAGCTGAAAGCGGAAAATAAAGTGCAGATCACCGATCTGGATGAGGGAGCATCCCTGTCCATGACCTGGGCTTACCGCTTTCGTCCCCGAACGCAGCAGGGTGATCCGTTCCTGACCAATCCGGACAGTGACATCTCTTTTTCTCAATTGACCAGAGAAGGAACTTGGGAAGAGCTCACCGTGGGGGAAGATCCGGTTCTCATCACAGGTGAAAAGGGGGCTTCTATCGGGATCCTGCCCAAATTCCGCATGCATCTGGCTGTCCTCTGTCTCAAGGCAGAGGTCGGTACCGTGACCGTGCGTGTGCCCGGAAGCAATGAGCCTGTCCAGATCACCCCGGAAATGACCGCAGACCAGCCTTACCGGGTGATCCTGAAAAACGGTCTGCTGCCGGAGACCGCGGGCAATGTGGTTCAGATCCTGTTTTGGAGCGGTGCGCTGTTTTTCGGATCCCTTTGCGGAATCGCACTTGGGAACGCAGCAGTGAATTATCAGGGCGCTCACAAAAAGGCACTGATCTGTCTGAGTGCTTTCATTGTTCCCTGCCTGATCCTGCTGATCCTCTGTTTCTTTCTGAAAATCACTCCATTCGGTGAAAAAAGCTTCCTGATCAACGACATGTGGGGTGAATACGCTGATTATATGGCTTATTTCCGTTCCATCCTCAGCGGAGAGAACGACCTG
>CAYWGX010000165.1:0-6430 GCA_964457635.1 uncultured Leptolinea sp. | reverse complement strand
TCCTCACCACCGAAGCGCTGATCACCGACATTCCGGAACCGGAAAAGCCGGCAGCTCCGCAGATGCCTGAGTACTAATCTGAAATAATCTAAGGATACGAAACCCCGCAGTCAGCTGACTGCGGGGTTTTTCTTACATAAATCTTTCCCAAATCAGCAAAAAAAGCAGACCAAAGCCCTGATTTGTTTTATAATTTTATTTAAGGAATTATCTAATTGGAGTTACGAATGAGCAAAAAATCTGAATTACTGGAAACCCTGATCGAAAAATACGGCTATGATGCCGCAGTATTCATCCCCAGCCCCAACATGAGCTGGCTTACCGGACAGACAAAAATCCCGATGGAACGTCCCACCACGCTGATCTACCGTCCCGGCAAAAAAGCCGCCCTGGTCATCGCGGGCTTTGAGGTCGACGCCGCCCCGGAAATGGACATTCCGGTGGAAGTCTTCCCCTTCAGTGATACCCCGTCGGAATGGGGTGAAGCCTTCCGGAAAGCCGGGGAATATCTGGGACTGGCCGGGAAAAAGATAGCAGTCGAGCCGATCCACTTCCGTTTTCTGGAATATCAATTCATCCAAAACGCCATTCCGGGATGTCAGATCAGCGATGCCCAACCGCTCTTCACGGAACTGCGGCTGCGGAAAACCGAAGAAGAACTTGATTGCATGCGGAAGGCCGCCATCATCGCACAGGATGCACTGGAAGAGACATTGAAACTCGTCAAACCCGGCATCACCGAGCGGGAACTCGGCTCCGAACTGGTGGCACAAATGCTGCGCAGAGGCAGCGACCCGAAGCTGCCATTTGATCCCATCGTCGGCTCCGGTCCCAATTCGGCCAATCCCCATGCAGAAGTATCCGACCGCCAGGTACAGCGGGGAGATTTCCTGCTCTTTGACTGGGGTGCCCGCTGGAAAGGCTACTGCTCCGACATCACCCGCACCTTTGTCGTCGGAGAGGCTTCCGACAAACAAATCGAGATCTATAATACGGTGCTCGCAGCCAACCGTGCCGCACTGGCAGCTGTACGCCCGGGTGTGACAGCCGGCAGCATTGACGATGCCGGCCGCGCGGTCATCAATGTCAAAGGCTACGGTGACTATTTTACACACCGCATCGGTCACGGGCTGGGACTGGAAGAACATGAGGAGCCCTATATGTTCGCCGGTAATCCGGTGATCCTGGAAACGGGCATGTGTTTTTCCGATGAGCCCGGCATTTACCTGCCGGACTGGGGCGGTGTCCGCATCGAGGACGACATCACCGTGACCGTTGACGCGGGCCGGTCTATCAGTGATTTTCCCCGTGAACTGAGAATTCTATGAGAATCCGGGAAGTAACTTTCGATACGCTTCACGCGCAGCCCTTCATCTGCGGTCCGATCGCGAACAACACCTATGCGCTCTTCGACGAGGAAAGTAAGGACTGCGTCATCATCGATCCTTCCTTTTCCTTTGATCAGGTGTTGGAAAGGGTGGCGTCTCTCGGATACAAACCGCGGGAATATTGGCTGACTCACGCCCACTGGGATCACTTCGTCGGCACAGCCTACCCCGAATCCGTTGAGAGCGGCATACAGGCCCACCTCCATCCGGACGATATGATCCTGTTCGAGGAAGGCATCCGCACCATGAAGCGGCAGATACCCTTCATCGGAAACAGTCCAAGACCTGTGACTGATCTCACTGACCGGCAGGAGCTCCGTGTGGGAAAATATGTTTTTCAGGTTCTGCTCACTCCCGGCCATGCACCGGGCCACTGCTGTTTTTACTGTGAGCAGGCCGGATGGCTGTTTTCCGGTGATCTGGTCTTTTACCACAGCTATGGCCGCACCGATCTCACCGGCGGTAATGTTGCAACACTGATGAAAAGCATCCGGGAACGGGTTCTCACCCTGCCGGATGATACACTGATCCTGCCCGGACACGAAGACTACACCTTCGTTCGGGATGAGAAGGTATTTTACTGATGAATTCCGGAAACCGAAACCGTTCAATTCTCCGGCTTCTGCCGCTGTTGCTGCTGGCAGTTCTGTGTTCCTGCAATGTACCGGACCCCGTGCCGACAGCCACAATGACACCGGATTGGACCGCCTCACCGGTTCCGCCTACGGCCACACCGATCCCGACAAACACACCGACCGCCACACCGCTTCCTGCCTGGCTGGATGTTGCACCGGAAGATTTGGCTGACACGCAGATCACGATCCGTTACAGTCTGGACGGGAAGGTACGCGATACCCTGGAAGAGCTCATCGGCCGCTTCAATGAGGAAAACCAGCAGGGCATCACCCTGCATGCAGAAAGAGCCTATTCCATGGACGAGCTCAGCAAGCTCACTTCAGCAGACAGCTCCGAAAAAACCGACCTGGTCATCGCACCATCCGCCTATTTGCGTTCCAGAAATGCAGACGCAAAAGTGCTGAGAGAACTTTCGGATTTTCTGAATTATGACGATCTCGCACTGAGCGGTGACGGCATCACGCCCATCATGCCGATGATGCTGGAGACAGAAAACCAGAACGGGAATTATTATGCACTTCCGCTATGGACCGAACCGGCATTCCTGTTTTACAATAAGACCTGGGCCATCGAACTCGGCTATCCGGATACACCCGTGAATCTGGCAGAGTTTGCCGAACAGGCCTGTGCTGCCGGAAAGGCCAGCTATGCGGAAAAGGATGAGAAAAAACACGGCACCGGCGGTTGGATCGTCAGCTCCGATCCTGAAGATGTGATGAGCTGGATGCTGGTCTTTGCGAAAGGAGAGGAAACGCCCGGAGATTTGCTGCGTTCCGATTCCGGCGAAGTTTTCACCGACATGGCATCCTGGCTGCGGAATCTTCTCGACAACGGATGCGCATGGAACAGCCGTGTGAAGGAACCCTACGATTATTTTGCCAACCGCTATGCGCTGTTTTACTCGGGAACTTATTCCGATGCAGAACGTCAATTTAATGCATTTGAACAATCAGAAAACAATGCCTTTGACAATTGGGATCTGGTCGTTTATCCGGCAAGAACAACCGATCCCGGTCAAAATCCTCGCATTTATGCAGATGGTACTTCAATTGCAATCATAAAAGATGACGATGCAAAACGCGCAAATGCCGCCTGGCATTTTATTCGCTGGCTCTATCAGGACACTCATGCAGCAGAACTTGCAGTCTCCGCAGCCGGATGGCCTGTCCAGGACAGCGACTCGGTCACCAGACTCTACCGGCTCAGCGGTGAGGACAAGCTTTATCAGACGCTTTCGTATCGTCAATATCAGGTCAGCAGTGATGCCGACGAAAACCGCATCACAGACCTGCTCATTTTATCGGATGGTTTTGCCTACGTTTTCAACCCGTCTGCAAAACCGGAAAACATCCCGGAAATCTGGGGACAAATCGGCAGTGCCATTGCCGAAGTCAATGATGTAAATCAACTTTCCGAAACTTCCGCATCGGAAAGCAGCAACCAAACAGGAGTGAATGATGAAACACAACCATAATCTGATCCGAATATTTCTTCTTTTGTCCGTTTTTTGTCTTGTTTTGAGCGGATGCCATTTCCCGCTGAAAAACAATAGCTCTGTCCCGACAGAGGCCCCGGCAGCTCCGGAAGCCCCGGCAGAATCGGAAGGCGAGATGCTGATCAACAACAATTCCGGCGATGAAGGCGAAATGCTTCTCCACAACAACTCAGACAACCCGCCTGCGGAAGAAGCACCGCAAAACAATGACGGAAATGGCGATGGCGGTGAAATGATCATCAATCGCGACCGTTCAGGGCTTTCCTATACAAAGACTGCCTCCCTGAATTTCCGCTCTCCGGCATCTTTGACCGGAGCCAATGCACAGATCGTCAAACCGACCGCATCCGCAAATGACAGTGATCTGGTCATCAAAAATGATCACAATATCGTTTATCCGGAGGCCCAGTCCGTGATCCAGAAAAGCGTTCCATCGGGGCAGCTTCAGCCGCTCAGCTATATACCGCCATCAACGCTTGCCAACGGGCAGTCGATTTATTTTGCCAGCGGCGCAACCTCTGCAGTCGTTTCCGGCTATGTTCCTGCCGGCGGCTCCGTCAGTTACAACTTTTATGCGTTTGCCAACCAGAATTTTCTCGTTCTGCTGACATCCGACAGCGGTACTTCGGTTCTCAGCATTAGTGATGTTTACGGAAATGTATTCCTGGATGCGAACCAGCGGCAGACCAGTTACAGCATGTACCTGCCCCGCACCGCAACCTATTATGTGAATATCTATTCCATGGGCTACTCGGAGAATTTCACCCTGCAAATTTTCATTCCTGCACGGGTCACCATTCCTGTCGGACAGACCAGCACCGTTATGAGCGGAACCCTGGCGCCATATAGTGTCGTCAGCTATACTGCCTATATGTACGCCGGACAGACTGCCCGCATCGACGACTATTCCGGTCCGAAACCGAATTCTTTCCTGCGGGTCTCCGGGCTCCAGACCGGACTGGTTTACATGGACTACACCGCCTACTCACCCAGCTGGTATTCAGTGGTTCCTGCCACTCAGGACTATCTGATCGAGGTTATTTCCACCGATATGCCCTCCAATTACCGGCTGACGGTAGACGTGAGATAAATCAGAAATTAGAAATCAGAAATAAGAAATGCGGTGATGGTTTCAGCCAGCAGAAACCGTCATCGAAAACTCTTGCAGGAAAGAGAGATAAATATGAATCGGCGCAATAACAATGATAATCCGGGGTGCCTTTCAGGCATCCTTCAGCTGTTCCTGGTCAGCAAGATCTATAACTGGGCACAGGAAACCTTTGGCGCCAAACACGGCGGCTGCTGTGGCTGCGCTATCGGCACAGTCCTGTTCATCATCATGATCATGGTCGTCCTGCGGATTTTCTTCAACGTAGACTGGACAAGTATATCATTCTGATCAATGTAAAACATAAAATGTATAATGTAAAATGTAAAAAAGTAAAGGTTATACATATCTTAATTTTCCAAAAGTCAATACTTTTTACCTTTTACTTTTTACCTGAATAGCTATGGATCGTCTGAATATTTTCCCTTTGAACGGTGAGTCGCTGCACATGGACTTTACTTCAGGTGTGCAGACGGGATTTCTGCTCTCTGCATTCGTGGCAGTCATCTCACTGATCATCGGTATCAACACGATCCGCAAAGGAAGCAAAATCACCTTTTTCCAGAAACGCCAGCAAACGGTTTCCCGAGGCTGGCGTCTGGTATTTTTTGGACTGCTGATGGGAGTCTTCTCATTCCTGCTGAACCGCTATGGGGAACAGACGATTTACTCCATCATCGTACCGACACCCACTGCGACACTGACGCCCACCATCACGCTCACCCCAACCATCACACCGACGGAAACGCTCACGCTTTCACCGACCATCACCAACACTCCGTCTGTCACCAACACCCCGTCTCTGCCGGATGACCTCCGTATGCACAGTGAAGGCGCTCTGATGGGAACCAGCGTGATCGTGAGTCCAATCACCTTTACACTGGAAATCGGCACCAATGGCATGCCGGTAGAAACAAAGGAAGAATTTGACAATCCCATCCGGGAAATCACGGCCTTCTTCAGCTACGACCGCATGGTCAGCGGATCGCATCTGGCCTTTGTCTGGTACCGGGTGGATGACTGGGTCACCATGTGCTCCAGCGCCCAGATCTATGACGGCAGCACCGGCGGCTATTACCGCACTACCTGCAGCTCCGAGACCCCGGACCGCTGGCTGCCAGGCGAATATGAGCTGCAAATGTTTGTGAATGAGGAATGGATCAATTCCGGCCGCTTTACGGTTGTCGGAATGCCGCCGACACATACGCCCACAATCACCCCGTCACCAACCATCACACCTTCGCCTACGAAGACCTTCACACCTACGGCTACCAACACCTTCACTCCGACGCCCACTAACACGCCGACGGCTACACGCACGCCTACGATCACACCGACACCGACCATCACACGTACTCCCACTATCACCTGGACGCCATCCATCACGCCGAGCCCCACCATCACCCGGACTCCGACCAATACCCTGACGCCCACGAACACACCGACAATCACACCGACACCGACCAACACCTTCACCATCACACCGACACGGACCCCGCGGCCGACGGATACCCGCATGCCTACCTGGACCAATACACCTACCAAGACATTGATTCCAACGAACACGCCCCGTCCCACCGACACGCTTCGTCCGACTCTCACCATGCCGCCCACCAACACTCCCAGGCAGTAAATAAAATTATTTAAGGAAGGGCTAATCTATAAGAGACATCAGAGACAGGGTCCGCATGTCACAGACTCGGAACAACGGGAACTTCCCGCAGTGTCTCATTACTGTGTATTTCACCTGTGTCAAGGGGCCGGTTGCCTGTAGTCACCGCAAGGTGACGGAAGGAACCGTCC
>CAYWGX010000164.1:0-6469 GCA_964457635.1 uncultured Leptolinea sp. | reverse complement strand
TTATTCAGCATCCATCCTCCCTAAAAAACTGATCGATATGTCATGTAACCTGATATCAGTTTTAACGATTTCGTGAGTTTACCCTGCGTTTCGGACGGATGGTAGAAAGTTTATCTACATTGCTGAATGTCTCACCGAAAGTATGAATATCTTCGCGTTCAATATGCAGATATCGTCTGGTTACTTCGACTGATGCATGGCCGAGATATAGACTGGTCATCATCAGATCATGAGACTGTCGGTACATTGTCACGGCGCAATAACGACGGAAATCATGTAACGAATACATAGGTTTGATCTTTAGCGTTTTCTGGATCCTGCGGATGATTTCGTTCAGTCCTGCAGCGGTCATCTGATAGCCATCTTTTGAGATCCACAGTTTATTATCAGGTTTTTTGATGTCGACAGTTTCAAGATAGTTCATAATTGATTTTCGGGTTTTGAGGCCAATGTGAACATATCGGTCCCTCCGTCCTTTACCACGCTCGATGAATACTTCTCCGGTATCAAGGTTTACGTCTTTGATCCTGATATCAGCAGCTTCCTGTTTTCTGACGCCGGTATCAACTAAAAACATAATAAATGCAATATCCCTCTGCGGATAATCGGTATGCTTCGCTTCTTCAAGTATGGCAAGAACTGCCTCTTCAGGAATGCCAGGAATAGGATTGACCGGCGGAGCCTTTACTTTCGCGATATCAGTTGGGCAGGTCGTGTCAAAGTTATAAACCGGCCAGGCCCATTTCATAAAAGCACGAAGACTTCGGTAATAAGCAAACATTCCGCCATCAGAATGCCCTTTATCAGCCATATCGGCAAAATAGGCATCGACCAGGAAATTGTCAACATCTGCAAGTTCCTTGACTTTCTTAAGATCGCAAAAATCCTGAAAAGGTTTTAGAGAATCGGTATAGGATTGAACAGTTGCTTTTGTACAGTTCATGGACTTTCTGGATAACAAAAAATCAGAAACTGCTTCACTCACAGTGGGACTCTTTTTTACTTTCTTTGCCGCCAGAATTCTGAATTTGCGATATGTGGCCATTTTCTTCTTCCATTTACGTCAGCTGAAGTCAAATATTACGCATAAATCATGTTGTCCATGTCTCAGAACAGACATGAGATCAGACCCGATTCCCTGCTATTGTCTGCAATGTATTTATTCTTGATGTAACAGTGTCTGAAATGATAGTGACACTTTTTTCATCAATCCTTCCCGTTGAAATTTCAGACCTAAATGTTACAAAGATGATTTCGCGAATATTAGACAAACTATTGAAATTGATCCACGAAAAATCTTTTACCAATTCAATTTGTTTTTCGTGACTATGTCTAAACGGCTTGCTTGGTGATTTTCCCCCATAGAGATTCTCGCCTGTATTATCATAGAAATAAAAACAGGATCCGCTGTCATAGATCGGAGCCATACCCAGCCATTCCAGAGTTTCAGCATTTCGCAGTGCACCGAAATTATTGTAGTGGCGGTCTTTATTGGCAATGATGTAATCCAGCACGATCATACGGTCAAGAAATTCCACTGATCCCGGTATGCCAAGTTCATTGCAGCAATCCACAAAATGCTGCCAGGCTGAGGTTTCGTTTCTTCTTTTCTTTGCTTCAAGAATTCTCCATGCAGGAATCAATTCTGTTCTTTGATCTACAAAATTTTCACATAGACTGTATATCTTGCCATTTATTTCCGTCAATGTATAGGGAATATGCGGGATATCCATCTGATCCATTATTTTTGATGCAATCACTTCGTTGTATGGTTCCTGGAGATTTCCACCTTTATGAAGATATCGTTTTCCATCGATGATCTTCCAACATTTTTCCAAATTCCCGTTTGTGGTGTAATCAGGCGAATTCAAGGGAAATCTTTCATCATGTTCTTCCAATCCAAGCAGTATATGCCCTGCATCTTCAGAAAATGGGTTTTCAAAATAATTGATATTTCCCCATTTCAAATCAGACCCAACAGGCCTGATCCAATACTGGTCAGAGAGACTCAAACCATAACATCGAGATAACAACTGATAGGGTGCAGTAACATCAAAATGAAGAAGCAGCTTTATCACTCGGGGACGATAGATCGGAATTGAACGATCCCGCCACCATTCGTTCAATGAGTTGCAGTCAGATCTTCCTTTCTCATCAATAACCCCGACAGGCATTTGCTCCGGTTCATAAATACTCTCAATTTTAGAGATATACCCGTAGTTATCCTTTATTTCAATAACAGCTACAGGATTTGTCCGATGCATTAATTCGTATCTCATTTTCAATCCCTCTCTTCCTGGTAATCGGAAATGTGATTCTATTTCTGGTGAATTGAATCAGCCATGCAGAGAATAGCCTTTTCAATGATTCGCAATTCATCCGCTGTCAGATTCCGTTTTGAAAGTTCATTCATGATGTGAGTTATTATTCTGGAATTTTCCTCTTCCAGCTGATTCCTGTATTGAGCAGCTTCCCGGACACTTTCCTCAATAAGCGACCATCCGGGAATATTCAAGGCTTTTTCGATCAGAATTATCGTTTCAAGTTTCGGCTGGCTTTTTCCCCTTTCAAGGCAGCTGATCTGATCCCTGGTTATTCCCGTCCTCAGAGATAAATCCAATTGGGTAATCTTGGCCTGTTTCCGATATGCAGCGATTTTTTCGCCCCAGGTTTGCGCATCATTTGTTGGCTTGTTCTTTTTCATATTCCATTCCCTCTGTATTGGGAATCATTATAGAAAAATGCATAAGATTTGAACCCGACTTGAGTAAGTTTTTCGGAAACCAGTGTTTTTTTCGAATCTGCGTCTCATTCGATAAACTGAGGCGGTATATAATCAATAAATCATACAAAAAACCGGTCCGAAATCTCTTGCAAAAAAGGCGGCTTTCATAATGGCAAGCAGCAGTTCAACATAACCGTATTGATATTCCACATCACCGTAATTATCCATAAATTCCTTTGCTGCCTGAATGAGATCATCATACGTAACTATGTCTTTTTGAAGAGTCTTGTAAGAACCCCAACAATATGAACTGGAAATGATTTTTTGTTGATAGACGTAAGACGGTTCTTCCACGTAATATCGGAAAGGATCAACCATTTCAGATGTCAATGTGCCTATCCGTTCTCCATCCTGATCATAGCATTTACGCTCACCATTCGGATAGCCATGAACTATAAATGATGGCCGTTTACCAAAAAGTTTTTCACATACAGCATAATCATTGACTGCTGTATACCTGATAACACATTTCTGCCCGATCTTCTTTTGCCAATCCGCCACATCTTTTTCAGAAACAGTGACATAGGAATCATCAAGCGGTGTCTCATCAATATTTATGATTTCTGGCAGTTTTTCTTCTATCCCCAGAACTTCATAGAATGCGATATCCATATTTGTTACGACTCTCCGTCAAAGTATAGAAAATTACAGTACCAAATGAATCCGGCTCTCCGAAAAAGACAACGGATTATGTATCTGTTGTCCTTTTGCCGAAATTGAGGAATTTACGAGGAAAAATTCACTAAATTCTCGTCGGGCATTTCGAGGTGCAAAAAAATGTGCTTTAATCATCAACTTGAAGGCTCAAGGATGCGATTGAGCCCTGCAATCGCCCGTGTTTTCCCGGTCAGATCAATATGTGAATAAATATCCGCAGTAGTAGCATATGAACCGTGCCCCAGGATAACCTGAACCTCTTTCATGCCCGCACCGGAGGAAAGAAGCAAAGACGCACAGGTATGCCGAAGATCATGAAATCGGATCTTTCGAAGTCCTGCCTTCTTCAACAGTTGGGTAAAAGTACTTGAAATATACTGAGGTGCCATGGCCCTGCCGTCTTCATGCCGGCACAATGGACCTGTCTTATTCTCTACCTCGATAAGAACGTTATATAATGTATCCGGAATAGGAAGTGTCCGGTCTGAATACATCGTCTTCATTTTTTCGGACAGCTCTGTTGTTTCATTCCCGTTTGCATCCCAATACTGCACGGTTTTCCTGCAAATCCGTATGGTCCGGCTTAGCAGATCGATCTTATCCCAGAATAAGCCGCATAGTTCTGACCGGCGGAGACCCAAAAAGATTGCTGTATATATCGGTATTCTGATTTTCGAGTTATCTGCAGCCGCAAGCAAAGCTCTGACTTCATCTGTCGTGAAATAGGATGCCCCGGTATATCTTGGAACTGAGGGCGGTTTGATATGCAGTCCGGCAGATGAAAGAGAATATCCTTCACCTTCGAGATATTGGAACAAGCTGTTCAGATAGACACAATAATGTCTGACTGTATTTTCCCCCGATCCTTTTCCCCTGATGAAAGAAAGAAAAATACCGATATAATTCCGGTCAATTTTTGATAGGTTGACCGATCCAAAGTATTTAATGATTTCATTTCCAAGTTTTACATAACACGAGTATGTTGAATTCTGAACAGTTTTTTTCTTCGCTTCATTGAACATTTCGATAGCATTGGGGATAGTTGGATCTTTTTTCTCGTTCTCAATCTGTTCCTGTTGCGTTAGCCAGGATGAGACTAATTCATCCGCGACCTTTTCTGCTCTGCGCTTGTTCCCTTTTTGAACCGGAATTCTTGTGGAAATGGATTTCTGCCGGCGTTTACCATTATTGTCTTTATATGAAACAACAGCATGATAATATCCCTTTTTATTCTGCAGCGAGTATTTCATTCCTATTTCCTTTCATTTGTTGAGGTGGTTCATCATTATAAAATTTCCCAAATAATATATATGAGTTATCAGTAAATGTCGACCTGATACAGTCCACAAAAATAGATACGTATGTCTCATATGAAAAAATGAATACCCCGGGAAGAATTGGGGTATTAAGACTGAGAATAATTTCGCATCTATTGTCTCAATTGTAAATAAATGACTTATTCATCAGAACAGTGTTTCATATATTATCTAACTTTAGTATGAATATCTCATTTCTGTTGTAAAAAACAGTATTTCGATCCTCCACTGACAAGAGAATATTCTCGTCTGTGTTTTGCCTTCTGACAAGAACGCAGGTCAGCAATGGTTTGGTCTTGTTCCCAATGAAAACCGACACTGATTCAATATCGAATCGGTGTGTCGGTTATACTTTTATCATCAAATATTCCGGATTTGTTTGTCCGGTCTTTCAGACCAGAGAACAAAACAGGTCTGGTGCAGGAAAAAACGAGAGAAGATAATCACAATAACTTAATTATTCGACTAGATCAGCTGGGATCAGTTTCGTCATTTCGCCAGGAGCAGTGACGACAACGGTCATCTTGGCACGGGTCATGGAGACATAGAGAAGACACCGATTTGTTTTCAACACTTCTTCCCGTTGCTCATCACTCATTTCCGGTGTGAGCAGATACTTCTGCGGGAAATGCCGCGAATCAACACCAGCGATCAGAATGTGATTAAACTCCAATCCTTTGACGCGATACATAGTACTGATGCGGATTCCATCAACTGAACGGTCATCCCTTTCCCTTTCCAATGTTACACATGGTACTCCCTGTCCTTCCAACATACCCTTGTACTTATCACATTGCCGCTTAGAAGCGCTTACCAGGCAGATATCCTTCAACTGAACGCCTTGAGCACGAAATTGCTCTATCTGTGAATGGATAAATTCCACTTCCTGGATTTCATCCGGAAATGTTTTGAAGACAGGATCATTTCCATGGATCATCGAACGATAACCACTAACAGGATCTTCATTTCCATCCATATCATCGAACCAAATTCCATCAAGAATATGAAGCGCTGAAGCGCGGATTTCATCTGTGGTCCGATAGTTCAGTCGAAGCCTGTAACTGCGGCCACGAACCTTGATTCTATTTGAAGAAAGCGATTGCTTATGATTATAGATTCGCTGTCTGGAATCCCCAACGATAAATAAATCATTCGGATGTTCAGGCGATGTCATGGCTCGGAGGAGCTTATAAGCTGTCGGGCTGAAATCCTGTCCTTCATCCACGATGACTGACTCATATAAAGGAGTCGTTCGTGTCTGCAAATGTTTTATACAGGCGATCATAATCCTTTGGATATCCAGGATATGTCTTTCCTTACAGATGTCCATGAAAGCCTGAAAAACTGGCCAAATAGCTTCCTTTTTCTTTTTTCCACCAGGTAATTGCTGTCGTCCACGGCGTGGAGATGACAGATAGCCTTCAAGACTAAATGCCTCATTCGGAACCAATACCCGGTCCCACTCTTCCACAAAAAATGTCTGCTGAAGTTCCGGATCAGGATTGTTTTTATAACGCCTCTTTGTTTGCTAAAGAGCATCTGGGTTATCTGCTGACGTTTGACCGTTTGGTGGACACTTCTGCCGGAAGCGGTCTTGTGTTCCGCCCACTTACACCAAGACTTGAAACAAGGCTATTCATTGTATGGAAGCGATACCAGACCTTCTCGCCGATCGCAGAAAGATTTCTCAGGCAGATACATTCTTCGTTTT
>CAYWGX010000163.1:0-6549 GCA_964457635.1 uncultured Leptolinea sp. | reverse complement strand
ACTTTTAGGTTCCATTTATCGTGGTGCCTGTATAGGCATGTTGGATTAATCAGTGCTTCCTTAACGTGACAATTGTCAGCGATTTTTTGATAATACGATATAATTACCAGCAATCTGAGATTAGATAAAAATCGATAAGGAATAAAAATTTATGGGAAAATATTTCGGCACAGACGGATTCCGCGGTGAGGCGAATATTGATCTGACCTTTGACCACGCGGTGAAGATCGGCCGCTTTCTGGGCTGGTATTACGGAAAAAGGCTGAACAAAAAAGCCAAGGTGGTGATCGGGAAGGATACCCGCCGTTCCAGTTATATGTTTGAATATGCGCTGTGTACCGGGCTGACGGCTTCCGGCGCGGATGCCTACATCATGCATGTGACGACGACCCCTTCCGTCTCCTACATTGCCCGGACGGATGATTTTGACTGCGGGATCATGATTTCCGCGTCGCATAATCCTTATTATGACAACGGGATCAAGATCGTCAACAGCTACGGCGAAAAGATGGACGAGGAAACGCTGCTTGAGATCGAAGATTATCTCGACGGCAAGGTTGAGGTCCCGATGGCTGAACGGGATGAGATCGGCTGCACTGTGGATTATGCCGCCGGCCGCAACCGCTATATCGGTTACCTGATCGGGCTCTCCAAGTACAGTTTCAAGAACATCAAAGTCGGTATTGATGCCGCCAATGGATCTGCCTGGCAGATCGCCAAGAGTGTCTTCGATGCCATCGGTGCCAAGACCTATGTCATCAATGCGGAGCCGGACGGGCTGAATATCAACAGGGACTGCGGCTCGACCCATATTGAACATCTGCAGAAATTTGTGGTGGAAAACGGTCTGAACGTCGGTTTTGCCTATGACGGTGACGCGGACCGCTGCCTCTGTGTGGATGAACACGGCGAGGTCGTGACCGGTGATCATATCCTGTATATCTATGGGTTGTATATGAAAGAACGCGGCAAGCTGCTCAATAACAAGGTCGTCACAACGGTCATGTCGAACTTTGGGCTGTATAAAGCGCTGGATGCGGTCGGAATTGAGTATGAAAAGACCAAGGTTGGGGACAAATATGTCTACGAAAATATGGTCAAAAACGGGCACCGCATCGGCGGGGAACAGTCCGGTCATATTATCTTCTCCAAATATGCCACCACCGGTGACGGTATTCTGACCAGTCTGAAGCTGATGGAAGTGATGCTGGCGAAGAAAAAGCCCATGAGCGAGCTGGCGGCTCCGGTGAAATTCTATCCGCAGGTGCTGAAAAACGTAAAAGTCAAGAGCAAACCGGACGCTCAGAACGATACGGATGTTCAGGCAGCGGTGAAGGCTGTCGCGGATGCGCTGGGTGATAACGGACGCATCCTGGTCCGCGAATCCGGGACGGAACCCGTGATCCGCGTGATGGTGGAGGCCGGCTCGGATGAGGCCTGTGAGAAATATGTGGACGATGTGATCGATGTCATCCGCGAAAAGGGACACATTCTGTGAAATCAGAAATAAGAAATCAGAAATAAGAAATATAAAAGGAGTGGAAAATGCGTGTTGTTATTCAGGACAATTATGAAAAGATGAGCCTTTGGGCGGCTCATTATATCGCCGGCAAAATCAATGGTCACAAGGAAAACCGGCCGTTTGTGCTGGGACTGCCTACCGGCTCTTCGCCGATCGGCGTTTATCAGGAACTGATACGTATGAACAAAGCCGGTGAGGTTTCTTTCAAAAATGTGGTGACCTTCAACATGGACGAATATATCGGACTGCCGCATGAGCATGACCAGTCTTACTGGTACTTCATGCATGATAATTTCTTCGATCACATTGAGATACCTGCCGAAAACATCAACATCCTCAACGGGATGACCGATGATCCGGAAAAGGAATGTGCCCGGTATGAGAAGAAAATCGCCTTTTACGGCGGGATCGACCTGTTCATGGGCGGTATCGGCGTAGACGGTCACCTGGCCTTCAACGAACCTTTCACTTCCCTTTCCTCCCGGACCGGTGTGCGCGTTCTGACGACCGATACCCGCATTGTCAATGCCCGCTTCTTCGGCAACGATCCGGAAAAGGTCCCGGCGAAGGCTCTTTCCGTCGGGATCGGTACCGTGACGGACTCCAAAGAAGTGCTGGTGCTGATCTCGGGTCACAACAAGGCCCGTGCTTTGGCGGCAACCGTCGAAGGCGGTGTGAGCCAAAAGTGGACCTGCTCCGCGCTCCAGATGCACAACGGCGCCATCATCGCCTGTGATGAGGCTGCCTGCGGTGAGCTGACAGTCGATACTTACAAATACTTCCTGGATATCGAAAAGGCCGAGCGGCTGTAAAGTCTTTCCGGAAGCAGAGCGTAAATTTGTGACAACGGGGCCGGTTGCCCGGAGGCATCGTATGGTGCCGGAAGGAACCGTCCCCGTTGTCACAGTATAAATTAATAGAGCTATGAAATTGCTGAAGAAGATCGGGCTGGTTGTTGGGTTTGCCGCATTGTTTGTGCTTTGCGGGCTGGGTTTTCGTTATTTGCTCGTGGATGACACGCAGTCCTATACCCGGCTGATGATGCATGAATTTTATGCTCAGGAAAACATTGACGTCCTCTTTGTCGGTTCTTCCCATTGCTACGTGGCGCTGGATCCCGGCATCACGGATGGATATTTCAGCGCCGACACCTTTAACGCGGGGAGCTCCCTGCAGGCGCAGGATGCCTCCTTTGCCCTGATCCGTGAGGCGGTGGAACGTTATCAAGTGAAACATGTCTTTTTGGAGATGTATTACCTGATGATGAGTAATGATGATTACCGGGAGCGCGAACAGCTCACCGGTACCTATATCGTCTCCGATTACATGCGTCCTTCCCTCAACAAGGTCCGTTTCCTGTTGGAAGCATCTTCCCCAAAATATTATGTCAACAGCTTTCTACCTGCCCGCAGAAATTGGGAGACCCTGCTGCACCCGGCGGAGCTCCGGGAGCTTTGGGACAAAAAGCTGACAGCGGGATACCGTGAGTATCAGCCTTTTGCCGGCTACCGGGAAAAAGGCTTTGTGGTCAATCAGGGGGAGATTCCGAATGGTATCTTGCTGGATACCGCCGGCTTTGACAGCATTCATCCCGAAAATGTTTCTGCGGATTGGCTGAAGACGATCCGAGAGATTATCGCTTATTGTGAGAAAAAAGGGGTTCAGCTGACGCTGTTCTCCGCCCCCATGACACTGTTTCAGACAGCAGCTGTGGGAAATTATGACGACTATATCGCTCTGCTTCGGAAGCTTGTTTCCGGTACGGCTGCCGATTATGTGGATTTCAATCTCTGCCGGGAGAAGTATTTTGACCAGACGACAGATCTGTTTTCCGATGCGGGACATCTGAATGAAGCCGGAGCGGAAGCCTTCAGCCGGGTCTTTGGAGCTTATTTCAGCGGAGAGATCCCGGCGGACGAACTGTTTTATGATTCCATGGCTGAAAAAATCAGCGCTCACGGACCGGATATTTTGGGCCTGAGCTATCTGGATTCCGGTGACGGGATGCGCAAGCTGAAGATCGTCTCTACCCGGCCGTGTGGCACGCTGTATTCGGTTGAGTTTACCGGGACTGACGGCAATGTTCAGCTGTTGAAAGAGAACTCGGATGACCTTTACTTTGAAATTCCACAGGATGTCCACGGAACGCTCCGCATCTTTGCTGAGGAGACTGTGACGGAGATCGGGGTGTAATTATGGCGCTGAACTCTCTTTCTTTTGCCGGTTTTTTTCTGATTTTTCTGGCGGTTTTGCTGGTCTTGCCGAAAAAGCTGCGCAAGTTCTGGCTGCTGGTTGGGAACTGTCTGTTTTATCTGAGCTGGGAGCGTTGGTCGATCGTTTTGCTGCTGCTTTCTGCCCTGATGGTGTGGGGCTGCGGAATAAGGATCAAGGAGCAAGGGAATGAGGATCAAGGAACAAGGATCAAGGAGCAGGGAACAGGGAGCCGGGAGCCGGAAGGGTACGTTTTTCTGGTATTGCCGGTGGTGTGGAATGTGGGACTGCTGGTATTTTTCCGTTATACCGGGCTGATCGGTCCGCTTTTGGGCAGGGTCGGGATCCCTTTCTCTGCAAAAGATATTCTGGTCCCGCTGGGTCTCTCCTTTTATACGCTGCGCTGCATCAGTTATATCGCCGATGTCTATCGGGGCAGGCTCCGGGCGGTGCGAAATCCGCTGGATGTGCTGATCTATGTCTCCTTTTTCCCGCAGATCATCTGCGGACCGATCGAGCGGCCGGGAAAATTCTTTGCGGAGCTGGATGCCTTTCATGAGAAGAATCTGTGGAAGTTTGAGCCGCTTTGGCAGAATTTTCTGTTGTTTGTTTGGGGAATATTCCAAAAAATCGTGCTGGCTGAACGTCTTTCCGTGATCACCTCTCATTATTTCGGGGATTTTCAGCAATACGGTTTCTGGGAGCTGCTGCTTGCTTCATTTGCCTATACGCTGCAGATCTACTGTGATTTTGGCGGTTATTCCGATATGAGCCGGGGAATTGCCGGGATGCTGGGCTTTTCCACCACGCGCAACTTCCGCCAGCCCTATCTGGCTGCCGGGATCAAGAGCTTCTGGCGCCGCTGGCACATATCCCTGACGTCCTGGCTGACGGATACCATCTATATTCCCCTGGGCGGGAGCCGGAAGGGGCTGCTGCGGAAATATCTCAACATCCTGATTGTTTTCACGGTATCGGGACTGTGGCACGGTAACACTTTAAACTTTCTCTTCTGGGGGTTGCTGCATGCGGTTTTTCAAATCACGGAGGATCTGTGGAGCCGGAACGGTTTCCGGATCCAAAATTGGCTGCTGCGGATCATAACGCTGCTGGAAGTGAACTTTGCCTGGATCTTTTTCAATGCCGGGGGACTGAACCGGGGTTTCCGTATCGTCCGGCAGATGTTCACCCGCTTTTCTCTTCCCTCTGTGTTAGATACGGGTCTGGTTACCGGTAATCTGGTGGTACTGGGTTTGGGACTGCTGGTTCTGTTCTGCGTGGATGTTTTTCATGAGCGGGGCGTATCCGTTCAGCAGAAGGTGTCCGCGCTGCCGCTCCCCTTCCGCTGGCTGATCCTGCTCGGGCTGTTCTGGTCGGTGATCATGCTGGGTATCTACGGAGTCGGTTACGATACATCCGGATTTATTTACGCGCAGTTTTAATTAATGCGCATAATATATGTATTTATTGCGCATTTATGATATAATTATTTGTAACAAAGAAAGGAGCCAACAATGGCTAAAGTTGCAGCAAATATCAGTATTGACCCAAAATTAAAACAGGAGTCAACGGAGCTTTTCTCAGATCTTGGCATGGATCTGTCTACTGCCATTTCCGTTTTTCTCCGGCAAAGTGTTCGTGTTCAGGGATTTCCTTTTGTTATTACCAGAGATACACCGAATGAAGATACCATCGCAGCGATGAATGAATATTATGAAATGAAGGATCATCCGGAACGATATAAAAGGTATTCTTCCTTTCGGGAAGGTCTCGATGAGGTTTTGAATGAAGCTTGAAATTGTCTTTTCAAATCGTTTCAAGCGGGATTTAAAACAGCTTATAAAAAGAAGGTTGAACATTGATCTTCTTGATGAAGTTGTAGAAAAACTGGCAAATCAACAGCCTTTAGAGAAGAAACATAAAGACCACGCTCTTACAAGAAATTATATCGGTTTTCGCGAATGTCATATTCAGCCGGATTGGCTGCTGATTTATCGGATCGACGATGATGGCTTGTATCTCTTTTTGTCCAGAACAGGAAGTCATTCCGATTTATTCTAAAATGCCGGACTGACTTAAATCATAAATTTTCCTGCTGTTTGTCATTTCCTGATAAAATTTCCCTATCAAGTTCTTTGATTAACCATTACAGGAGAAAATTATTATGGCAGATGTACGGCCGGAATCCATGGAACGTATTACCAATGAGGCATTAGCCCAGTCTTTTATCGATGAACAAATCGCGGCGATCAAAGCACAGGTTGGAGACAAACGTGTGCTGCTGGCGCTCTCCGGCGGGGTGGACTCCTCTGTTGTGGCTGCCTTATTGATCAAAGCGATCGGGAAAAACCTGGTCTGTGTACATGTCAACCACGGGCTCTTACGTAAAGGAGAGCCGGAACAGGTCATCGAAGTTTTCCGGAACCAGATGGATGCGAACCTGATCTATATCGACGCAGTCGACCGCTTCCTGGACAAACTGGCCGGAGTGGCGGAGCCGGAACGCAAGCGCAAGATCATCGGTGAAGAATTCATCCGTGTCTTTGAAGAAGAAGCCCGCAAGCTGGAAGGCATCGAATTCCTGGCGCAGGGCACGATTTATCCGGACATTCTGGAATCCGGTCCGGTGAAATCCCATCACAATGTTGGCGGTCTGCCGGAAGATATCCATTTCGAAGGTCTGGTGGAGCCGCTCAAACTTCTGTTCAAGGATGAAGTCCGTATGGTCGGGAAGACCTTGGGTCTGCCGGACAGCATGGTCTACCGTCAGCCCTTCCCGGGACCGGGTCTGGGCGTCCGCTGCACCGGTGCCCTCA
>CAYWGX010000162.1:0-6617 GCA_964457635.1 uncultured Leptolinea sp. | reverse complement strand
CGGTCGGTCCATGTTTCCCGGATCAGGTGACGGCGGTTGGAGGTGGCATAGATCAAAATCCGGTCGGAGCGCTTTTCCAGCGCGCCTTCCAGCATGGCCTTCAGCTCTTTGTAATCGCTTTCATTCTCTTCAAACGAGAGGTCGTCGAGATAGATGATAAAGTGATAATTGCGCTTTTTGATGGAGGCCATCACTTGCGGGAGCAGCTTCCGGTCTGTTTTCGTCAGTTCAACCAGGCGCAGCCCTTTTTCAAAATAATCATGCATCAGGGCATGAATGCTGGTGGACTTTCCGGTGCCGCTGTCGCCGTAAAGAAGCACGTTGTTGGCATGTTTCCCGTTCAGGAAGGCTTCCGTGTTTTCCCGCAGTGTCTGCTTTTGGGTTTCCAGGCCGATCAGGTCGTCAAAGCAGACATCGGTATCATCGCTGACCGGGACCAGATTTACGCCGCTTCCGGTTTCAGAGATGCGGAAGGCCTTGTAAAGACCAAAGATTCCGACGCCGAACGCAGCGTAATGTGCCGTAAGCGTTTTCCCGAAGGCTTCCGGACTGTCCGCTGCTGCCAGGTCCCGGCTGAGTGCGGTGATCATGTTTCCGGCACGGTTGGCGCCGCTATAATCATGAGGCGCCTTGTAGGCAGTCATGACCGAAAGGGTGCGCATTTTTATCGGATCGGGGCTGTAAAGATCCCTGAGAAAGCGAAAATCATTCTTCGCCAGGTCAAAGAGCGTTGCATCGGTTTTCAGTTCATTCCGTTCACAGGCCAGGGAAAAGGCGTTTTCATGCATCATCAGCATATAAGTCAGCCAATATTGCCAGACATTTCCCGACAGGCAGAAATCGGAGGCGAAAGCCACCATTTGCCGCAGCAGTTCATTCACTGCGACCAGGTCTTCAGCGTCCTGAACGGCGGCAGCGGTTTCATTCCAACCGTGCGGAACGTTGATCCCGGTATTGAAAAACAGCAGATCGGAAGCGGAAGATGCCATAATCAAAAACCTCTGTTATTTCAGATATTCAAGGATCTTTTCCGTCATCTGAGAGCCGGAAAGCCAGCTTTCCGCATCCGGAGCTTTGATATCCGCAGTGCGCCAGCCGTCACGCAGGACGTCGGCAACCGCTTTTTCAATAAAGTCAGCTTCCGCCGGCAGGTCGAAGGAATAGCGCAGCATCATGGCCGCCGAAAGGATGGTCGCGATGGGGTTGGCAAGGTCCTTCCCGGCAATATCGGGGGCGGAGCCGTGGATCGGCTCATACATCCCGCGGGTGGTCTCACCCAGGGAAGCGGAGGCCAGCAAGCCGATGGATCCGGTGACCTGAGAGGCTTCATCGGAGAGAATATCGCCGAACATGTTGGAGGTCACGATGACGTCGAAGAAGGACGGGGCACGGATGATCTGCATGGCGGCATTGTCCACGTACATGTCATCCAGCGTCACGTCCGGATATTCCGTCTGTCCGAGCCGGTGCACGGTCTCACGCCACAGGCGGGAGGTTTCCAGCACGTTTGCCTTATCCACAGAGGTCAGGTGTCTGCGCCGTTTGCGGGCGATCTCAAAAGCCGCACGGGCTGCGCGTTCGATCTCCGCGACAGAATAGGCTTCGGTATCATATGCGGCATCTCCGGCTTCATTGCGGCCGCGTTCGCCAAAGTAAATGCCGCCGGTCAGTTCACGGACGATCATCAGGTCAAAGCCCTTTTCCGCGATGTCCGGACGCAGCACACAGGCTTCCGCCAGGGCTGGCTGAAGTGCTGCGGGCCGCAGGTTGGTATAAAGTCCCAGAACCTTGCGCAGACCCAGCAGGGCTTTTTCCGGACGCTGATTGCCGGAGAGGTGATCCCATTTCGGGCCGCCTACCGCCCCCAGCAAAACACTGTCAGAGGCAAAGCAGCCGTCAATGGTCACCTGCGGCAGCGGTTCACCGTATTTATCAATGGCGCAGCCGCCGGCCAGGTAAGTCGTAAAATTGAATTTGTGTCCGAATTTTTTGCCGACAGCTTCCATCACCTTGACGGTGCTGCCGACGATTTCAGGACCGATCCCGTCACCGGGGACCAATGCGATGTTGAATTCCATGGTTTACCCCAGCTTTTCTTTCAGGTAGGGCAGCAGTCCGCCCTTGTTGATGATGTTCTCGATGAAAGGCGGGAAGGCCTTTGCTTCAAAAGTCTCTCCGGTGGTTTCATCAACGATCTTTCCGCTTGCTGTATCAACGGAAACAATATCCCCGGCCCGGATGGCTTCGGCAGCCTGCGGGCATTCCAGGATCGGGAAACCGATGTTGATGGAATTGCGGTAGAAGATGCGCGCAAAGCTGGCCGCGATCACACAGGAAACACCGGAAGCCTGAATGGCGATCGGTGCATGTTCCCGGGAGGAGCCGCAGCCGAAGTTCCAGCCACCCACCATGATGTCCCCCGGCTGAACGGAGGAGGCGAAGCTTTTGTCGATGTCTTCCATGCAGTGAGAAGCCAAATCCTTCGGGTCGGGAGAATTGAGGTAACGGGCGGGGATGATGACATCCGTGTCAACATTGTCGCCGTATTTCCAAACTTTTCCTTTGAACATATGCTTCTCCTGTCTTTAAAGCTTCCGCGGGTCGGCAACACAGCCTGCCAATGCAGATGCAGCGGCAACAGCCGGACTGGCGAGGATCACTTCCGATTTCGTGTCACCCATACGTCCGACAAAATTGCGGTTGGTGGTGGTGACAGACCGTTCTCCGGCTGCCATCACACCCATGTGACCGCCCAGGCAGGGGCCGCAGGTCGGTGTGGAGACAGCACATCCGGCGTGAATGAAATCTTCCACCAGGCCTTCTTTGAGCGCCTGCAGATAGATTTCCTGTGTGGCCGGGATCACGATGCAGCGGACGCCCTCTGCGATCTTTTTGCCTTTGAGAATAGAAGCAGCGATGCGCAGGTCGGAGATGCGTCCGTTGGTGCAGGAGCCGATGACGACTTGCTGGATGGGCATTCCGGCAGCTTCCGTGACAGTCTTCGTGTTGGAGGGCAGGTGCGGCAGGGAAACGGTCGGTTCCAGTTTGGAAAGGTCAATGGTGACCGTGCGGGTATATTCCGCGTCCGGGTCCGCTTCATAAACGACCGGCTCACGCTGGAAGCGGTCTTTGATATAGTCTTTAACCACATCATCCACCGGGAAGATGCCGTTCTTGCCGCCGGCTTCGATGGCCATGTTGGCGATGGTGAAACGGTCATCAATGCTGAGAGCGGCAACGCCCTCCCCGCAGAATTCCAGCGACTGGTAAAGGGCTCCGTCCACGCCGATCTCACCGATCAGGTGCAGGATCACATCTTTTCCGGAGACGCAGGGCCCGGGCTGACCGGTGAGTTCCACTTTGATGGCAGAGGGAACTTTGAACCAGTTCTGTCCGGAAGCCATGCCTGCAGCCATGTCGGTGGAACCGACACCCGTGGAAAAGGCACCCAGGGCGCCATAGGTGCAGGTGTGAGAGTCCGCGCCGATCACGCAGTCACCGGGACCCACGAGGCCCTGTTCCGGCAGCAGTGCGTGTTCGATGCCGACGGTTCCCACATCGTACAAGTGGCTGATGTGATGTTTTCGGGCAAAATCCCGGGCAGTTTTGCACAGGTCCGCGGATTTGATGTCCTTGCAGGGGGTGTAATGATCCAGAGCGATCACGATCTTTTCCGGATCAAAAACTTTTGTGAATCCGGCTTTTTCAAAGACGCCGATGGCGACGGGAGTGGTCACATCATTGCCGAGGACAATATCGAGATTTGCTTCGATCAGGTCTCCGGCATGCACTTCCGGGAGTCCGGCATGTACCGCCAGAATTTTTTGTGTCATGGTCATGCCCATTTATGCAGCCTCCTTTGCCTTTGCTTCATATGCGGAAAGGCGGTTCATGGCGGTCAGGTAGGCATTGACACTGGCTTCGATAATATCGGTGGAAAGTCCGCGGCCGGTGAAGGTCTTGCCGTGAGAGCTGATTTTGACGGTAACATCACCCAGCGTGTCTTTACCTTCGGAAATGGAGTTGATGGAGAAAATGTCAAAAGAATGCTCGGAGGGTTTGATGATCTGGTCGATGGCGTTGAACGCTGCATCGATGGGACCGTCACCCAACGCAACAGCCTGGAATTTTTCTTCCTTCTTCTTGAGACTGACGGTGCAGGTTGCTGTGGTGAAGTTGCTGGTGGAAGTCTGGAACCAGTCGAGGCTGTAGCCATTCTCGTCCGTTTCCATGACAAGGTTGCCGGTGTGATGGGTCACGATGGCTTCCAGATCGGCATCGGTGATGTTCTTTTTCTTGTCGCAGACGTCCTTGAACTCTTCAAAGCAGCGGTCGATCTCTTCTTTGGTGAGGGTGTAGCCCAGTTCTTCGATGCGCTGCGAGAAGGCATGGCGGCCGGAGTGTTTGCCGAGAACCAGGTTGTTGGCGACGATGCCGACGGCTTCCGGTGTCATGATCTCATAGGTCTTCTTGTTGGCCAGTACGCCGTGCTGGTGGATGCCGGCTTCATGGGCGAAGGCATTTTTGCCGACGATGGCTTTGTTCAGCGGGGCGGTTTGGCCGATGATGTTATAGACAGTCTTGCTGGAGCGGTAGATCTGGGTCGTGTCGATGCGGGTTGCGGCCTGATAAGTGTCCTGACGGGTGTGCAGGGCCATCACGACCTCTTCCAGGGCGGTGTTCCCGGCCCGTTCGCCGAGTCCGTTGATGGTGCATTCGATTTGCCGTGCTCCGCCCAAAACGCCTGCCAGGGAGTTGGCGGTCGCCATACCCAGGTCGTTGTGGCAGTGGACCGAAAAGATCGCCTTTTCGGAGCCGGCTGCGTGTTCCCGAACGTAGGTGATCAGGTGCCGCATCTCTTCCGGTGTCGTATAACCGACGGTATCCGGCAGATTGATGGTGGTGGCACCGCTGGCGATGGCAATTTCTACGACCCGGGAAAGGAAATCCAGATCGCTGCGGCTGGCGTCTTCTGCGGAAAATTCTATGTTCGAGCAGTATTTCTTCGCGTAGGCTACCATTTTTCCGACCTGGTCCATCACTTCTTCCGGCTTCATGCGGAGTTTGTATTCCATATGCAGCGGGGAGGTGGCGAGGAAGACGTGAATGCGCGGGTCCACAGCACCTTTTACCGCTTCCCAGGCAGCGTCAATATCTTTGACGGTTGCCCGGGCAAGGGAAGCTACCGTGCAGTCTTTGACTGTTTCGGAAATGGTTTTTACAGATTCAAAATCGCCGGGAGAGACGATGGCAAACCCGGCTTCAATAATGTCGACTTTGAGCTTTTCCAGGCAGCGGGCGATCTCGATCTTTTCTTTGAGATTCATGCTGCAGCCCGGAGACTGCTCGCCGTCACGAAGGGTGGTATCAAATATTTTTACCTGATCCATGACCTTACTCCTGTTGGTTTATTCCAGAATGGCTCCTTTGTCGGCAGAGGAAACCAGTTTGGCGTAACGAGCCAGATAACCGGTTTTGACCTTTGGTTCCGGACAGACCCATTCCGCACGGCGGGCTGCCAGTTCTTCTTCGGAGACCAGCAGTTCGATGGTATGAGCGGGAATATCGATGGCGATATGGTCGCCTTCGTGAACCAGTCCGATGGGACCGCCGGAAGCGGCTTCCGGACTGACGTGACCGATGGATGCCCCGCGGGTCGCACCGGAGAAGCGTCCATCGGTGATGAGTGCGACGGATTCACCCAGTCCCATGCCAACGATCGCGGAGGTCGGGTTCAGCATTTCGCGCATACCCGGGCCGCCCTTTGGTCCTTCGTAGCGGATCACGACCACGTCACCGGGGTTGATGCCGCCGTCATAGATCACGCGGATGGCTTCCTCTTCGGAGTCAAATACGCGGGCAGGGCCTTCGTGCTTCATCATAGCCGGAGAAACAGCTGCCTGTTTGACCACGCAGCCATCCGGGGCCAGGTTGCCTTTCAGAACGGCGATGCCGCCGGTCTTCATGAAGGGATTCTCGTATGGACGGATGATTTCCGGGTTGCGGTTATGTGCATTTTCCAGATTCTCTTCCATGGTTTTGCCGGTGACGGTCATCACAAAGGTGTCGAGCAGATTTCCCTTGGTCAGTTCCTTCATTACCGCGTAAACACCGCCGGCCGCGTCCAGGTCTTCCATAAAGGTATCCCCGGCCGGTGCCAGATGGCAGAGGTTCGGGGTCTTGCCGCTGATCTCGTTGGACATGTCGAAGTCCAGCGTGATGTGAGCTTCGTGAGCGATGGCGGGAAGATGGAGCATGGTGTTGGTGGAGCAGCCCAGCGCCATATCGACTGTTTCCGCATTGTGGAATGCGGCTGCGGTCATGATGTCGGAAGGGCGGATGTTCTTTTTGACCAGTTCCATGATCTGCATGCCGGTCTTCTTCGCCAGACGGATGCGTGCGGAGAAGGGTGCCGGAATGGTCCCGTTGCCCGGAAGTGCCATGCCGATGGCTTCGGTCAGGCAGTTCATGGAGTTGGCGGTGTACATGCCGGAGCAGGAACCGCAGGAGGGGCAGGCTTCTTCCACGTAGGTCTGCACGCCCGCTTCATCAATGGTATGCGCGTGATAGGCACCGACTGCCTCGAACATGTGGCTCAGGCAGGTGCGGCGTCCGTC
>CAYWGX010000161.1:0-6657 GCA_964457635.1 uncultured Leptolinea sp. | reverse complement strand
TGTTCCCCAGCGCATACAATTCGGAGCGATGACGGTCTATGATACGGTGCTGACGGGCAGGGTCTCGAGCTTCGGATCGAAACCCGGGAAAGAGGACCTGAAGGCGGTCGAACGGATCCTTGAAGATATGCGTATAGCTGATTTCGCTGCCCGGAATGTGGAGGAGCTTTCCGGCGGGGAACAGCAGAAGGTGGCCATTGCCCGGGCTCGTGCCCAGGAACCCCGTCTGCTGGTCTTTGATGAACCGACGGGAAATCTGGACCTTGCCAACGAACAGCTGATCCTTTCGGAAGCCCGGCGGGTGGCTGAGGAGAAGCAAATCAGCATTCTGATCTCGCTGCATGACCTGAACCAGGCGCTTGCACTGGGAGATCTTTTTTTCTTTATGAAAGACGGCCGGGTCCGTTATACCGGCGGGCCGGATATTGTTACGGAAGATGTCATCCGTGAGGTTTATGATGCAGATGTGCGCATGATCGAAGCGGATGGTGTAAAAATCATCATCAATGAAGGAAAAAAATCATGAAAAACCAAAAGCTCTTATCTTTGTTTGCTGCGCTTGTCATGGTCATGATCTGCGCTTTTGCCGTTCAGGCTCAGGATGAAGTCACCATCACCGACATGATCGGCCGTGAAGTGACCGTCGTCCCCGGTTCCTATCAGCGGGTGGTGTGCATCGGCGCCGGTGCGCTGCGCATGTACAGTTATATCGGTGATGTGGCCCTGCTCAGCGGTGTGGAGGACATAGACAACACCTCCCTTGCGGAGCGTCCGAAGATGTTCGACGCTGTGGCCCGTCCCTATATGCTGGCCTACGGAGAGAGCTTCACCACGCTGCCTTCCTGCGGTGTCGGCGGTCCCAATGCCCAGGCTGCGGAAGCTGAAAAGATCCTTTCCTGTGAACCGGATATCGTGATTTCCGAATATGAAGACGTGGAGAAGGAAGATGCCCTGCAGGAGCAGCTGGGCGTCCCGGTTATCACCCTGAAGGCCGGTCCTGCCGGTGTTTTCGATGAGAATTTCTACAAAACCATGCAGATACTGGGTGTGATCTTCGATAACGAAGAAAAGGCTGAAGCGCTGGTGAACTATATTCAGGCAGAACGTGAAGAGATCAGCGCCCGGACAGCGGACATTCCCGAGGAAGAGAAACCCGCTGTCTATATCTGCGGCCTCGGCAACTGGGGCACTACCAATCACCTGATGACGGCACAGAATTACATCTCCTTCAACGTGGCGAACGTGAAAAACGTCGTCTCCGGCCTGGAAAATAACGGTATCCAGCCCATCGAAGAGGAAAAATTCATTGCCCTGGGTGAAGACATGGACATCATGATCATGGATGCCGCGGCTGTCAAGAATATTAAGCCACTCTATGCCGAAACTCCGGATATGTTTGACACCAGCAAGGCCTGGCAGAACGGGGAAGTTTATCTGGAGATGGCGTACAATGCCTATTACACCAACTTTGAGACAGTGCTGATCAACACCTGGTTCATTGCAAAATCCGTTTATCCGGAACGTTTTGCCGATATCGACATGACTGCCAAGACGAATGAGGTCACGCAGATGTTCTTCGGCAAGGACCTGGCTGAGCAGATCGCTGCCGCTCCTTCCAGCTTCGGCGGTTATCAGAAGATCGACACGGAAACATTCTTCAAATAAACGATTTAATCAAAGCACATCAGGGACGGTTTTTCTGCTGCCGCGCAGCCGGCACTGAAGAACCGTCCCTGTGTGCTTTGTTCCCATTTGTGCCGCATTACACAAATTCAGTTTATAATAATCTCATGTTCAGTAAGGAAGAGGTCATCCGGTTTTTTGACGGGCTCGCCCCGAATTGGGACCGCGGAATCGTCCGCAATGAGGATGTGATCGCAGCGATCCTGGAGAATGCAGCAGTCACCGCGGGGAAAGATATCCTGGATGTGACTGCGGTCATCAGCAATGAGCGGATGTATCAGGTGGCAGGAAGGAGGCGGATTGATGTCGGATCCTGAGCGTTATCTTCGAGACAACATGTTTTACGACGAAACCGTCTATACGCCGGTTGTACGGCTGGATGATGACGGATTTTTCCGCTGGCGCTGCACCCTGGACAAGGTTCAAGACAGAAAAATGTATCGCTTCCAGATCAAATACTGGGCAATTTTCGCTCTCTGCGGGCTGGTTCTGGGTGTTCTGCTGGCCAAAGTCCCGCCGGATGTGATCCGGCAGGATCCTTCCCGATATCAGACGGTTTTGATGCAGCGCCGGACGCTTTATGGATTCCTTGGCTATGCCGCCTTTTTTGCCGGAGGGATCCTCATCAGCGCAATCGTACGGCTGATGGAGGGCGGCGCTTCAACCTTATGGTACAGGATGAACGAAGCATTTGTCCAGGTAAAACCCTCCGGCAGGAGTTCCGGCATAACCTCCTTTGCTGAGGTAAAGCGGGTGGAAATTGATCCGGCTGTGAATGAGGTGCGGCTCATCTCCCGCTGGGGAAAATGTCCCGTGCTGGTCCGTCCCGAGGATTTTGAGCTGGTGAAGGATCACATTTTGTCCCACATTCCGGAAAATACAAAAATTATAAAATTCTGACAGTTATTCAATTATCTTCTGAAAAGCGATGCGGGGTGTTCCGTCATCTTCGGTGTAGATGATGCCGCAGCGCCGGAACCCGCGGCTGGAGATGAGGTGCAGCATGGCCTTATTGTTCGCGTGGGTGTCGATACGGATGTTGCTGATCCGGCTTTCACAGTAATCCAGGCAGGCATCGAAAACGCCGTGTGCCTTCCCGTTGGTGGCAATGCGGTGGATGGTCCCGTACTCATCCGTGTCATTCAGCCATTCACCGTCTTCGATCACGGCATAGGTCGGATCCCGTCCGATAATAAAGGCGAAAACACCGCAGATCTCACCGTTTTCTTCGATCACAAACCCCGTCTTGTTTTCAATATCCCGGATGACTTTCTCTTCAGCCGGGAATTTGTTCCCCCATTGGGTGGGGTTGCCGTTCTGCCGCATGAGCTCCCGCCCGTTTTCATAAACCTTCATGATCTCCGGCAAATCTTCATATGTACTGTTTCTGACGTTCATCATCTTGCCTCTTGTGTGCCGCAAAGTTTTTTGACATATAACTGCTAACTTACAACTGTCAACTATCAACTGTCAGCTTACTTTCCCTGCTCAACCTGCCGAATCTCATCATTGGAAGCGTTTTTGAGCGAATAGGTGTCGAAGGCAGGCTCGGTTGGAATCTGGACCTCAAGGTTCTGGATCTTGTCGATCAGTGCTTCTCCGTGGACCATTTTGAACTGAAAAACATGTCCGCCGAGCGAGCGGTCCTTTGAGATAAAATGGACATGCCATCCGGATGCGTTGATGGTGTCCAGATAATCCGGAAAATAGACACAGACCAGGGTGCCTGACAGTTCCCGGAAGGTGAAATCCTTCTGGGTTTTGGAAAGTATCTCTTTCAGTGTGACGTGCTGGGAATGGTAGGGAACTTCTGAACGGGCCCGGACCTCTTCAAAATAGCCGTCGACCCGCACCATGTGCATGGAGTTCAGCCCGAATTTTTCCTCAATGCGGTTGTTCAATGTTGTCTTCAGCCCGTCAATATCCAGCCCGTTCGGCAGGGTGACGACCCGTTCCCTTTCCTGAAAAGCCACCGCGGCAAAGGGAACACCGAGCTCCTCGGATACCTGTTGGACAGACCCGTTTACATCCGCGCGCCAGCACTTTCCATCCACGAGAATCATCTCCCCATCGATATCGGTGAAGGTGCCGAGACCGGTATCTCCATGGGTAAGCAGTTCTGAAACCTTGATCACCGGCCGGGTATACCCCATCGCCAGCGCCTGCAGGGTCGAGACCTGGTACATTTTGTTTTCAATTCTTTCAAATTCTCTCATCTGTCACCACCTTCCAATCGGACAAATTTCGTGTCTTTGAATCACAGCAGATTCCGATTTTAAAAATTGTTCTCGGGTCTGCGGCATAAGGAAGCGCATACCCCTTTTCTTCGATTTGAGACAATGCTTCATCCGCGGATTTGTCCAGTTTGAATTCCATGATATAAACGAACTTCGCTGTTTGGACGATGCAGTCAGCCCGACCTTTTCCGGAATGGACTTCACATTGTGTATATTTTCCAAGCAGCGTAAAAACAATGTAAATGATCGTTTGAAAATAATGTTCAAAGGGATTATTTGCGCCGCTGTAAGGAATTCCGGCAAACAACGCTGTCAGAGCAGTCATCAATCCGTCGATGTCACCTTTTTCAACACAATCCTCCAGTGAGAAAATGTCTTTTCCCGATTGAGAAGAAGATTCAGGAACATATTCGGGCAGCAGGCTGTTCAGCAGTCCATATTTGACTTCTTCATTGGGGAATCCGAGTGTATAGCGCTGCCGTCGGGCATCATAATCCCGAATGGTGAGATAGCCGGTTTGATAAAGCAGCGGGATCGGGTTTGGATTACCGTCACGGTAATCGGATATTTCCTGTTTGCCGGCATAAAGTGTTTGATCGGAGAACTTTTTGACGTCAAAAGAGGTTTCTTTCAATTTTTTGACGAGAAAAGAAGGTGTACCTGATTCAAACCAATAGGAATCGAATTCTCTTTTCTTCAATGCACTCAGCAGACTGTATGGATTGTATACGCCGGCGCTGTCCTGATGAAAACGATATCCGTCGTAAGTATCTTTCAATTTTCTGAGACACGCTTCCAATGGCATTTTCTGTTCGCTGGCCATCCATTGGATTTCCGGACTGAAATTCTCTATCAGCTCGTTTTCGGTGATACCGCACAAATCAGCGTAATCCCGATCCATGGAGATATCCTCCAGCTGGTTCAAGTCACTGAAAATGCTGACCTTGCTGAATTTTGTGATGCCTGCGATCAGGACAAAGCGCAAATATTCATCAAAGCTTTTCAGTGCGCTGAAAAAACCTTTAAAAAGGGCACGGTTGCTTTCCTGCAATTCGGGGTCCCGGATGGTTTCCAGCAATGGTTTGTCATATTCGTCAACCAAAACGATACAGCGCCGGCCGGTCTGTTTTGCTGCATGGACAAGAACCGACTGAAAACGAAGCGGGAGAGAACTGCCTGTGTCTTCACAGCCGTATAATTTTTCCCATTCTTTCAGGTGAGCATCCAGGATTTCTGCCAGTGAATTTTCCGCCCGGTATTCACCCCGGTTAAGGTCAAAATAAAAAACAGGATGAGGCTGCCAGGCCTCGGAGTTTGACTTTTCAAGTTCTGTGATCTGAAGGCCGCTGAACAGTTCCTTTTTCCCTTCCCAGTAGGCACGCAGGGTCGACAGAAACAGACTCTTCCCAAAGCGCCGCGGGCGGCTGAGAAAATACTGTCTGCCGGTGTGGACCAGTTTATAGAGATACCCTGTTTTGTCCACATACAAATACCCGTCTTTTCGCAGACTTTCAAAATTCTGTATGCTGGTTGGAAGCTTCCTTGGTATATCCATGATGATCTGTCCTTTTCTTTGACTTCATTTTATCATAATTGCGGCATGGATTCAATACAAGGCGGGAGTCAGGCAGCAATTCTGAATGCAAAGCACATGGGGACGGTTTCGCTGCTGCCGCGAAGCCGGCACTGCGGAACCATCCCCGTGTTGCGCCAATAATGTGCAGTTATTTTTCCATATTCAGAACAAAGGGAGTCAGTTCTTTTCTAAAATTACAGGAGGATGGATAAAGCCATCCCCCTGATGATTTTTCTGACAACTGATAACTGTCAACTACTTTTCGATCTCTGCCAGCAGTTTGCCGGTCAGTTCGTCGAGTGAGACGCGTTCCTGCGCCATGGAGTCGCGTTCGCGGACGGTCACGGTGTTGTCTTCCAGTGTCTGGTAGTCGACGGTGATGCAGAACGGGGTGCCGATCTCATCCTGGTAGAAGTAGCGTTTACCGATGTTGCCGCGGTCATCCCAGACGACGCCCATCTTTGCGGCCAGCATTTTGTAGACTTCGCGGGCCTTGTCGACGATTTCCGGCTTGTTCTTGACCAGCGGGAACACGGCGGCTTTGTAGGGAGCCAGGTTGGGCTTGAAGCGCATGACGATGCGTTTGTTGTCGGTATCTTCCCAATAGGCATCGCAGAGGGCCATCAGCAACAGACGGTTGACGCCCACCGCCGGTTCGATGACGTGCGGGACGAAGACGTTCTTGTGGTCCTGCGGGTCCTGGTAGGAAAGATCCTTGCCGGAGTGGTCGATGTGCTGCTGCAGGTCATAGTTGGTGCGATAGGCGATGCCCCACAGTTCCTTGAAGCCGAACGGGAATTCATATTCCAGGTCGTAGGTGTCCTTGGAATAGAAGGAGCGTTCCTGGTCGGAGTGGCGGCGCCAGCGCAGTTTTTCCGCGCGGATGCCGAGGGTCTCATTGACAAAGTGGTACATGCAATTCTGCCAATCTTTGAAGAGCGGTTCCCATTCCGTCTTGTTGGGGTCGAAGAAATATTCGATCTCAGCCTGTTCGAATTCCAGAGTGCGGAAGATGAACTGGCCGGTGGTGATTTCATTGCGGAAGCTCTTTCCGATCTGGCCGACACCGAAGGGCAGCTGGATGCGGGTGGAGTTGATGATGTTGTTGAAGTTGGTGAAGATGCCCTGGGCAGTTTCGCCGCGCAGGTAAACCGGCATCTT
>CAYWGX010000160.1:0-6685 GCA_964457635.1 uncultured Leptolinea sp. | reverse complement strand
TTAGTATATCACGTATCTATATTTTTGTCAAGCTTAAGTTAGTGCTTATGGGGCGGAGCTCCCGACTTCGGCGGCAGCGCCCCGTCACAACCCGGCGGCTTCTCCGGCGGCGGTCCTGAAAGACACGGATAAAAATTGCTCATCAACACCGGCTCAGCCGGTGTTTTTTACCCCCTTTTTTTTAAACACATTTCCGCTTAAAGAAGATGTATGGGAAAACATACAAAATGATAAAATAGGAAAGGAAAATAAATTATGAAAAAATTCAGCAACATTTTACTCGTTACGTTGTGCCTGTGTCTTTTAGCAGGGGCAAGTTTTGCCGGAGCATCCGCTTATCAGGGAAAGCATTCCGGTCACGGACCGGGACATTCCGGATCGTCTCATGGTGAGCACACGCTGCCGGCTCAGAGCCATGGTTCTGACAGACCATCCCGGAATGAATCGTGGCAGTTTCAGCCGCAGTGGCAGGGCTCTGCTGATCAGACCCCGAACCAGTATTTTGCACCATCCGCCCAGGAACAGCAGGAACAAATGACCCAGCCGCCTGCCAAACCGGGAAGCAGCGATTCATCCACAAATACGGAGAATTCAAACAGCCGTCCTTCCAAGCCGGGTGAAAACAATGATTCCTATAAATCCGAACGGAACGGCAAACCCGGTGGTAAGCCCGGTTCCGACAGCAGTTCCACAGAATACAGCGCAGCCAATACTGTGACGGAAGATTCCTCCAACGCCAGTTACAGCTCCAGCGCCGACAGCGAAAATGCCGTACTTGTTTCCGGAAAAACAGTCACTATCACGGACGCAACCGTCAATAAAACCGGCTCTTCCAGCGGTGACAGCGCAGACTTCTACGGCATCAATGCCGCGGTTCTGGCAAAGGACGGATCCACGCTGACCATCTCCGGCACGACCGTCACAACAGATGGCTCTCATGCCAACGGTGTTTTCAGTTACGGAAACGGAACTACCGTAAATGTTTCCGACACCACGATTACCACCAGCGGAAACAATTCCGGAGGTCTGATGATCACCGGCGGAGCAGCGCTGAACGCCTCAAATCTGAACGTCAGCACGACCGGCAATTCCTCCGCAGCCATTCGTTCCGACCGCGGAGGCGGCACCGTGAATGTGAGCGGCGGCACCTACAGCTCAGCGGGCGTCGGCTCCCCGGCGATTTACTCTACTGCAGATATCACCGTTTCCAACGCAACCCTGAGCTCAGCAGTTTCCGAAGCCGTGGTCATTGAAGGCGGCAACAGTGTAACGCTGAACAATGTAGATATCACCGGTTCCAACAGCAGGAAAAACGGGCAGTCAACGGTCAGTACCAATGTCCTGATCTACCAGTCCATGTCCGGTGATGCGGCTGAAGGTAATTCAACCTTCACCATGTCCGGCGGTACCATGACCTCTCAGACCGGTGCCATGTTCCATGTAACCAATGTCACGACCGAAATCAACCTGAGCGGCGTCAGCTTCAATTATTCCTCTGACAGCAATGTGTTTCTGGATGCTTCTGCGGATGCCTGGGGTACCAGCGGTAAAAACGGCGGAAATGTGACACTGAACCTGAATGATCAGACTATCTCCGGTGCGATTCTCCAGGACAACACGTCTTCTGTGGCGGTGAACCTAAGCGGTACATCCACCTGGACTTTGCAGGGCGACAGCTTCATCACAAGTTTCAGCGGGGACCTTGCAAATGTTAACCTGAACGGGTATACATTATATATCAACGGTGTGGCGTATAACGGATAGGGTACGCCCGGCGTAACAACGAAAAGAATCAGAATCCGTCAACAGGAATGGTTTCCGCACCCGGTCCGGAACATGCAGGAGCATCCTGTTGACGGCATAAAAGAAAAACAAAAAAGGGAATCGCCGTGGATCAGGAAGAACTTTTGCAAAGCAATGAAGCATTCATACTGCGGACTGCTTCTTTCGTCCTGGGAAGGCAAATCAGCCGGTCCGATGACGAATACAGCATCGCACTGGCGGCTTTCTGGGAAGCGGCACAGATTCATAATCCCACCAAAGGTTCCCTTCAGACTTATGCCTCAGTGGTAATCCGCCACAGACTGATCGATTTCATTCGCTCCAACAGGCATTACGGTCAGGAGATCTCTGTGGAACCGGAGGTCTTCGGCGGTGAAATGAGCAACGACAGTGAAACGGATGGGCTCCGCTCAGCGATCGGGAAAAAGCTGGTCACTGATATGCCGGACAGGACCCTGGAAGAAGAAATCGGAGAGCTGGCAGCCATCCTGCAGCGTTATCAGATCGATTTTTTCGACCTGCCCAACGCCTGTCCGAAAGCCCGGAAGACCCGCGCTGTCTGTCTGAAAGCCGCCCGTTTTGTCTGTGCCGTTGCCGAGCTGCTGGCAAGGCTGCGGAGAACACTGAAACTGCCTGCAGCAGAAATGGAAACCGGTGTGCCGATTGCGCGAAAATTGCTGGATAAATTCAGAAAATATATTATCACATCTGTTGAAATCGAAGCCGGAGATTTTCCGGGAATTCAGGAATATTTTACAGGAAAGGAGGGGGTATGATCGGTGAATTTGCCCTGGTAATGAGTGTGAAAGACAAAAAGGCAGTGGTCCTGGCACCGGGCGGCCGCTTTGTAGAGATCAAAAACCGTGATTTTAAAGTTGGTCAGCGCATTCTTCTGGCCCCATCACTCCTCTCCGTCACAGACCGGGCCGGGATCGCTCTGGAAAACACAAAAGAGAAGCTGACACGCCTTGCCGACCGGCTGCGCTATAAGGGATTGATCGTTCTCTCAAGTCTTGCCATCCTGATCCCATCCTCCGGTTATGCGGCTGCAAAGTTCGTACCCTGGACCTATGTCAGCATGGACACCGGCAGCGTTTCCCTCCAGTATCAGGTGAATGCACTCGGTGAGGTGCTCTCCACGGAAACACTCAGCGATGATGCGGCAGCCGTGGTGGATGAGCTGCCTCCGGTCCGCTACGAAAAGGTTGAGAATGCCATGGACCGGGCTTTGCGTGTGATCTATACCGACGAAACATCCCAAACCAAAGAGCCCGAACCGGTGATGATCGGCATCTCCACCCGCTTCGGCAGCGGCAAGAAAACACTGGATACCATTGCGGCACATATGGAGCCCATGACTCCGGCTGAGATCAGCTTTAAACAGCTGAACTGGTCGGAAACCGGGAAAGCCCGTGAAGAAGAAATTTCTATCGGGCAATACAGCCGCAGAATGGAACCCGGCGCCCATCCGGATTCAGATAAAAGACCGGAAATTCCGGAAACAGCTCCTGAAACGCAGCCGGCACCGGAACACAGTGAAGAGCGTCCTTCCCTGCCGGAAAAACCGGAAGGCCCAGGACCGGAAAGGCCGGATGCGAATGATCCCGGAGCGGAAAAAGGCGATGAGATTATGACCGGCTCGCAGCCGCAGCATAAACCGGAAGAAGAGCAAGTTGGTACTTCCGAAGACCGGGAGAAGTTTTTTACTGAGGGGGAAGTGCAGGAATACCCTTTGCCCCCCTTCGAAAATGAAAAGGAATCCATAAACGGAGAAACGCCCGGAGACCTGCTGATCGCACCGAAAGCTGAGCCGGAACTGCCAGTGGAGAGAACTGCGGAACCGGCGTCAGATACTGTTCCTGCGGATATTCCCGAAAAACCTTCCGGCATTGTTCCTGCCGGCGGAGAACCGCCTTCCCCACCGAAAGGAACAATGCCGGAAGGTATGCCGGATAACGCGTCATCCTTCGCGCCCGGTCCGCAGGACCCCGGAAATCCTCACAGCGGCGGCAGTCCCGAGGGAGCACCCGAAAAAAAATAAAAAATTGTGGATAATAAGCAGGCTGTTCAGAAGGGACAGTCCCCTCTGACTCAATTCTGAGTCGCCGGGTACAGTCCCTGGCCGGGTACTGAACAGTTACGGAGGACTAAACAATGGCACTTTCCAATCTTTTCTGATGGAATTCCCACTCAGCTGCTTTCGCGGATCACCAGCTCGTTTTCCAAACAAATCCGGACAGATGGCTGTTCCGGATCAGTCATATACCGCAGCAGCAGATCCATTGCTTCCCCGCCCAGCCGGTAAGGATCGGAATTGTTGATTTTGATTATTTTTATTCGTTGGAAGAATAATAAAGATATAGGAAATAGAATATAGGATATGGGAACGAGGAACAAGGAACAAGGAACAAGGAACAAGCGAAAAGCATGCAACAAATTTACAGTTTTTAAGGAAAAAAGAGACTCCAATGAAAGAAAACAAAGTACTGTTGGTTCTTGTTGACGGAATGCGGCCGGACAGCATTCCGATGTGCGGCAATCCCGCATTTCAGAAATATTTTGAGGAAGGTGCACACAGCTACAGCGCTCAGACCACCTTTCCGCCGGTGACGCTGCCGGCCCATATGTCCCTGTTTCACAGCGTCAAAACTGAACGGCACGGGGTCTGGACGAACACCTTCGTGCCGCAGAATCATCCTATCACCGGGCTTTTTGAGACCATTGACATGGCAAAGAAACGCAGCGCGGTCTTTTACAGCTGGCAGCAGATGCGGGACCTCTGGGCGCCCCGCAACAGTGTCTCCTTTTCCTGGATGATGAACCTGCACAATTACTGGAAGACGATGAACATCGATATTCCCGAGACAAAGGCGTGCAAGGAACACATCGCCGAATTCGCACCGGATTTTGTCTGGCTTTACCTCGGCATGGTGGATGAATATGGACACGGATGGGGCTGGATGTCACCGGAATATCTGGATTGTGTCCGAATCGCGACAGAATGCACCATGGATATTGTAAACTTCCTGCCGCCGGAATACAGCGTGATCTTCACTGCCGATCATGGCGGACATGACCGCAATCACGGGGATAATATTCCGGAGGATATGACGATTCCCATCAGCTGCCACGGCCCGATGTTTGAGAAGGGAAAAGTGCTCGCGGATGCCAGCATTATCGACATCGCCCCGACCATCACCGAAATCTTAGGTATCGCTCCCGATCCGGATTGGGAAGGGAAATCGCTAATTCGGAATGCGGAATAAGGAGTGACAAATGTTATTTCTTGGTACCGGCGCATCTGAGGCGATACCGAACCCGTTTTGTGACTGTGAAGTCTGCCGAAAGGCTATATCCTCTCACGACCCGCGGGAAAAACTCGGACAGAGATCTGGCTGACCCATATCGGTCATAAAGGCGGGCTCAATCATGCAGAGCTGCAGCAGAAGATGCGGGATATGGTGGGACCGCAAATCGATGTGGCGTATGATGGTCTGCGCCTGGCAGAATTTTAGTTAGTCCTGAATTTATTATATGGAAGGTGTTTTTGAGTAACGAAATGTACGGTCCGGTTTTCATCTTTTTATCCGCTTTTTTGTGGAGTCTGAACGGAATCTTCATAAAAAGTGTCGCCTGGAACGGCGTGTGTCTCGCGACGCTGCGGGGCATCATCGCCTTTGTTGCTGCACTGGCTCTGGTGAGAGCCAGACGGAAGCAGGTGCAGCTTAACAGGGTCAAGGTAATGTGCGCCATCTGTTATTTCGCCCAGGGAATCCTTTTCATGTGCGCGAATAAATATACGACCGCCGGAAACGCGACCGTGCTCCAGAATATGTCTCCGCTGTACATCATTCTGATGAATGCCCTTATCAACAAAAAACCGCCGGCGAAGAGGGAATTAATTGTGTGTGCAGTCTTGTTTTTCGGAGTTGGGCTTGTCTTTGCCGGGAATATAGGCGGAGGAGCTGCACTGGGAAATATCTTCGCCATGATGTCAGCGCTGTTTTATGCCGGCGTTTATTTTTTGAGCAAACAAGAGGGGGCGGACCCGATCGAATCCCTTTTGTTGGGAAATGGCTGTTATCTTTTTCTGATTCCGGTTCTGCTGACAAACCAGACTGTCCTGCACACATCAGCTTCCGAATGGGTCTTTCTTCTGTTCTTTGCAGCATTGTCCGGCATTGGGGCATGGCTTTGCTTTGCGAAAGGGATCAAGTCCTGTTCTGCAGTACAGGCCAGCTTTATCGCTTTAGCTGAACCTGTCATGGCTCCGCTGTGGACATACCTTTTTCTCGGTGAAGAGTTCTCAACACTCTCCTTTGTTGGCTTTGCGATCGTGATCATTACACTGCTGGTCTATAACATATTGTCTTTAAGGACCAATACAAAAAGTGTATAGCACTTTCTTAATCCTGCAAACCTTTTGGAACAATTCATCATTTTCGTATAACGAAAACACAAAAAAAAAGCCCGCAAGCCCTATAAATACCAGGGTTTGCGGGCAATAAAGTCTTTTATAAGGTCTATTCCCACTCGATGGTGCCGGTCGGCTTCGGGGTCAGGTCATAAAGGACGCGGTTGACACCCGGGACTTCCGCGGTAATGCGGGAAACGATCTTCCCGAGCAGTTCATAAGGGATCGGTTCGATTGTCGCAGTCATGGCATCAACCGTGTTGACGGCACGGATAACGACGAAGTTCTCAAAGGAACGCAGATTGTTCTTGAGCCCGACGGACTTGCAGTCCGGGACGATGGTGAAATACTGCCAGACCTTTCCGGCAAGACCCGCGTTAGCGAATTCCTCCCGCAGGATCGCATCCGATTCGCGGACCAGTTCCAGACGTTCACGGGTGATGGCGCCGGTGCAGCGGACACCCAGGCCCGGACCCGGGAAGGGCTGAC
>CAYWGX010000159.1:0-6689 GCA_964457635.1 uncultured Leptolinea sp. | reverse complement strand
CTTTATATCGTCGAAGGTGACTCCGCAGGCGGTTCAGCAAAGCAGGGGCGGGATCGCTCTTTCCAGGCGATTCTTCCGCTGCGCGGCAAGATCCTCAACACTGAACGGGCCAGCGCGGACAAGATTTTTGCCAATAACGAAGTCAAGGCTATGATCTCCGCCATTGGTACGGGAATCAATGAAAACTTCAACATAAAGAACCTGCGCTATGACCGCATCATTATCATGACCGATGCGGATGTTGACGGCTCTCACATCCGCACATTGCTGCTGACCTTCTTCTTCCGCTACATGCCGGAACTGATCACGGACGGACATGTCTATATCGCCTGTCCGCCGCTTTACAAGATCCAGTCCGGGAAGAAAGTCAGTTACGCCTATAGTGATGATGAACGGGATGATGTTCTCAAGAAACTGGGCCCGGCCGCTGCGGAAAAGGCCAACATCCAGCGTTATAAAGGGCTGGGCGAAATGAATCCGGAACAGCTATGGGAAACCACAATGGACCCTGCCCAGCGTACACTGCTGCAGGTGCATCTGGCTGATTCCATGGCCGCGGACAAAACCTTCACCATGCTGATGGGATCGGAAGTACCTCCCCGCAGCCGCTTTATTCAGACCCATGCCGCGGAAGTCCGCAACTTGGATGTGTAATTCCCTGTCAAATTCTCTCTGATAAAAACGGGGCTGGGTTCAGTCCCGTTTTTAAAAACCACACATAGCAATTCTGAATATGAAGCACACGGGGCCGGTTCCGCAGTGCCGGTTTCGCGGCAGCAGCAAAACCGGCCCCGTGCTGCGCCAATAATGTATGGTTAATTTTCCATATTCAGAATTCCTGAACCATACATATTGACACTTGCAGAAATCAAATTTAATCGGTAAAATAAAATCAATGATAAACATTGGAGGAACAAAATGAAAAAAACAAGCATGATCGTATTCGCTTTGTTATGCATCTTCACACTTGTTTCAAGTGTGTCTGCATACGATTCATTCTTTGACAAACTGAACAATACAGCTCCGGCAGAAGATAACTCATTTAAATCGATCAAAGATGGTCTGATCGTGACTGATAAAAATGCCGGAACAGATGAAAAAACAGTCATCCCATCCGAAGGCTCCGCAGCAGATTTTTCCCCGGCGCTTTCAGGAAACCAGCGCAAAGAAGGTTCTCTGGCGATCGACTCCATAGAACCACTGATCGAAGCCGACGAGCAAACACTTTCCATGTTCCAGGCTTTCAGCGGACTGCGCTTTGATTACGCATCTCAAAGCGGAGAGACTCCGATGTCATCCTTCAGCCTCAGCCTGGGTGACCAACCCATCTTTTCTTACGCAATGCAGAAGACCGATCCGTATTTCGTCAGCAGCAATTTCCTCGGCGAAAATACATACATGATCCATGAAGAAGACAAATTCGAAGAAAAACTGGTCGATGCGGTGTACAGAATGGTCGAAAAATCCGGAACGGAGACAGAAATGCCGGATATCAGCGAAGTTTATGCCATCATCCAATCCATGCGTGACGGCAGTTTGAGCGTTTCGTCAGTACCGACACAGTTTTCCTTTGATTTCAGCGGAGATATTGATCCCAGCGCCTTTCAATCGGTCATGATGAGCCTGATGATGCGCTTCACGGAAGCAGCTCCTTCTGCCGGTAACGATTACTTTTTCACAGATATTCCGCAGACGCGAAGACTATTCACCTGGCCGTCAGCGGACAGCCTGCCGGCTTTTCCGGAAGTATCTTCCGCCATTACCGGAACATTCAAGGGGGATGACCTGCTGATTATTCTGAATGCACTCACACAATTTTTGTCCGACAACCCGGAACTTGCAGATGCCATCAACCAGGCAATCATAACCTCAATGGCACAAACCAATCCCGAAATGGCACAGATGGAAGGAATGGATATTATCTCCGAGCTGATTGCATCCCTGAAAGAAAGTGTCACAAACGACCTGAAAGATTTCACACTTATTTTCAAAATGGACCAGGACAAGTATGGCGCCCCGGCTCTCTTTACCGTTGAACTGATCAACCGTACAGAAACGGAAACCAGCGATACCTTGATCCGTTTCCATATGGTCAATGACCGGAACGGTTCTGCTTTTGAAGCGGCTGTTGACATCGTTCAGGATCAACAGACGATCCCGCTCATCCGTGCATTGATCGCCGGCTCATCCGATGCTGAGAATGCATCCCATGCCAACATCAATTTCCGTATAGATGATTATCTGCAGTCAGCATTTGAATATGCGCAAACGACAGACAGCTATACAGCCTCGACCATGACCCGGGTCTCCGACACCAATTTCAGCTTCGACATGAACGGAGAACGCGGTAATGGGAATGTCTTTTCATCCGGGATCCCCAATGCTTATGACGGGGAAGATACAACGACGCAGATCACCTATACGCATACTTCTCAGGGAACTCCGCTCCTCACCGCAACGATCGTTGGGGAGAGCAAAACAACAGAAGCCCTGCCCGGCCTCACTGCCTCCGAAGCAGTCGCTGTTTCGCAGATGAGCGAAAGCGATTATGATGCGCTTGTCTCCAATTTCTTCACGAACATCATGATGCTTTCCATGATTTTCATGTAAACAGGAAGGAGATCGTTATGAGCAATCTTCCGACAAGGGATGAAGCCTGGATTATTCTGACAAAATATGTAACGACTGACCATCTTCAGCGCCATGTTTTGATGGTCGAAGGTGCTATGCGGCATTTTGCCCGTCTCTATAATGAAGATGAAGAAGCCTGGGGAATTCTCGGTTTGCTTCATGATATTGATTTTGAACTGTATCCGGATGAGCACCTGCAGCATGCTCCGCGTATTCTGAAGGAAGAAGGTTTTGATGATGAGTTCATCCGTTCCGTGGTTTCACACGGATATGGGATCTGCTCGGATGTTGAACCTGTTTCTACCGCTGAAAAGGTTCTCTTCACAGTAGATGAACTGACCGGTTTGATTTATGCCTGTGCCCTGATGCGTCCGTCGAAAAGTGTCATGGACCTTGAGCTGAAATCCGTCAAAAAGAAGTTCAAATCACCGGCCTTCGCCGCCAATGTCAACCGTCAGGTGATCCGGGAAGGGGCGGAACGTCTCGGGATGCCGCTGGACGATGTGATTCAGGAAACGATCCTCGGTATGCGCGAATGTGCCGATGCGATCGGACTGTCAGGGATATCCGCAGAATAAATAAAGAGCGTATGATACAGATATCAAACATCCCGGACAGGAAATCCTCCGGGATGTTTGACAAAGAGATAATTCAGATTAGTCCCTGCCGAATCAGCGGGATCAGGCGCTGCCCGATCCAGGCGGTCAAAATACATTTGATGATATCACCGGGCAGGGGCTGAATATCACAGGCCAGGATCATCGGCCAGAGGGCGATGGTGTTGCCCAGGTAAAGGCGGTTCAGTAAATAAAGATAAACGGTGCCGAAGAAATAGATGACTGCGATCCCTGCAAGGCATGAGAGAAGTATGCGCTTGAAGCCGGGATTCTCGTCTTCCTTATAACACAGCTTCCCGACAAGAACGGAAGCCGGTATGTAGCCAAGCAAAAAACCAAAGGTCGGACGCAGAACATAACCGATCCCGCCCCCCTGGGTAAAGATCGGTATGCCGGCCAAGCCCATGAACAGATAAATACAGACCGAAACACAGCCCCATTTCGGTCCGAGCAACACCGCGGCAAGCAGGACAAACATGTCCTGCATCGATAACGGAATGATCGGGATCGGAATCGTGATGAATGCTCCGATAGCGATCAAAGCAACAAACATGGCACATAAAATCAAATTTTTGGTATGCGTTCTCTGCATGTTTTCTCCTGAAATAAAAACTGCTGCAGGAAGATACTGCAACAGCTCTATTTAATTTGTAAAAATAATATAAAACTTAGCTCATCACTACACGAACATCAACATTATTGCCTTTCGGCTGTACGGGAATCACATTTCCCGGAACTTTCTCGCCGTTCACAACCAGACTGGCAACACCTTTTTCAACGCCGTCTGGATTGGCAACATGGATATGATATTCCGCACCACGGTAAGTTCGATCCACAGAATATTCCTTGACATGAGAGGGAATGCAGGGATCGATCATCAGACCGTCCAGCGTAGGCTGAACACCGAGAATCGCCTGGCTGATGCTCAGGAAAGTCCAGGCAGCAGTACCGGTCAGCCAGCTGTTTTTCGCCTCACCAAATGTCGGGGCATCGATACCGGCGATCATCTGGGAATATACATAAGGTTCTGTGCGATGGATCTCGCTGATGTCTTCAATGTAAGCCGGAGCGGTCCGCTTATACACTTCGAAGGCTCTGTTCCCATGTCCGAGAACTGCCTCCGCACAGACGATCCACGGATTGTTATGGCAGAAAATACCGGCATTTTCCTTATAACCCGGAGGATAAGACGAAATTTCACCAAGATTCAGATAATATCGGGTGAAAGCAGGCTGCAGCAGAACAATGCCGTATTTGGTGTCCAATCGCTCCTTCACAGAAGCCATGGCTTTTTCTGCTTCTCCGCTTTCTTTCCCGATCTCAGCCATAACGCACATACCCTGCGGTTCAATGAAGATCTGACCTTCTTCACATTCTTTGGACCCGACCGGGTCACCGTTCGCATCGTAGGCACGGCGGAACCATTGGCCGTCCCAGCCGGCAGTCAGCGTCACTTTTTCCATCTCTGCAATGGCTTTATCTGCAGCATCAGCCTCATCCGACAAGCCTTTCTTCCGCAAAATTGCTGACCAGGCTCTTCCGTATTTCACGAACATACCGGCAATAAAGACACTCTCCGCAACCGGACCTTCGCTGGGACCGGTCGTCTGGAAGCTTTCGCCCGGATGTTCCGAGAAACAATTCAGGTTCAGACAGTCATTCCAGTCTGCCCGCCCGATCAGCGGCAGTCCATGAGGACCGCGATGGTCGACGATATAGTTGAAGCTTCGGCGCAAATGTTCCATGAGAGGCTGAGCCAGATCCGGATTGTTGTCAAAATCGACGATCTCATCCAAAATCGACCAGTCACCGGTCTCCCGCAGATAGGCATCCGTTCCTGCAATCAGCCAGAGCGGATCATCATTGAATCCGGAACCGACAGCCAGGTTTCCTTTCTTTGTCAGCGGCTGATATTGATGATAAGCACTGCCATCGGGGAATTGCGTTGCAGCAATGTCAAGGATGCGTTCCCGTGCCCGTTCGGGGATCATATGAACGAAGCCCAGCAGATCCTGGCAGGAATCTCTGAATCCCATTCCACGTCCCATGCCGCTTTCGTAGTAGGAGGCAGAACGGCTCATGTTGAAGGTAACCATGCATTGGTACTGATTCCAGATATTGACCATGCGGTTGAGCTCATCCACATTGGAATGAAGCACATATCCGGAAAGCAGTTTTTTCCAGAAGGCAGCCAACTCTTCCCGTGCGGCATCAAACTGAGAGGCATTGCTGAATTTGGCGATCAAAGCCTCTGCACGGCTCTTATTGATAACGCCGGGAGCGGAAAATTTTTCTGCCACAGGATTTTCAATATATCCGAGTCCGAACAGGAAAACATGACTTTCCCCCGCACCAAGCTTTACCTTGAATTGCATCGCGCCCACAGGCGCCCAGCCATGCGCAATGCTGTTTGTGCAGTTGCCTTCAAAAACAGCTTCCGGATGGGCAGGACTTCCGTAAACACCGATAAATGCATCCCGGGATGTATCAAAAGCATCCGGCCGCCGGTCAGTCCAAAAAACAGCATAGTGATTTCGCCGTTCCCGATATTCGGTTTTGTGATAGATCACCTTATCCGTAACTTCCACTTCACCAATGCTGTAATTGCGCTGGAAATTCGTTGCATCATCGTTAGCATCCCAAAGGCAAAACTCCATATATGGGAAAATATCCAATTCTTTTTCCGCATCTGACAGGTTCGTCACTTTCAAACGCATCAGCAGACAATTTTCACCAAGCGGAACAAACATTTCCTGTTCTGCCTTTACCCCATTTTTTTCAGATTCGATGACGGTATATCCCAATCCGTGATGGCAATTATAGGTATCTAATTCACATTTGACAGGCTGCCATCCGGGATTCCAGACGGTTTTTCCATCCCGAATGTAAAAATGGTACCCCTCACTGTCCAGAGGAGAGTTGTTATAACGGTACCGGGTGATCCTGCGCAAACGGGCATCCTGATAGAAGCTATAGCCTCCCGCAGTGTTGGAAAGAATCGTGAAAAAATCCTGATTTCCAAGGTAATTGATCCACGGCAGCGGAGTCCGCGGAGTTGTGATCACATATTCACATTTTTCATCATTAAAATAACCGAATCGCATGTTCCCTCTCATTTATTTTAAACCGGTCTTTAATACCGGACAAAGTCAACCTGTTTCCTATTATAATGGCTGACAGCGAAAAATAAAACCAACTCAAGCCTTTTTCTTTTCAGGCGATCTGGCAAGTCAGTTTTCCAATCATAATTTTCATCAAAATTCTAAATCTTTTGATAAAATAGTTTGGTCAGCGTTGTACCCTTCGCTGGCAAAAAGTGAAAATTTTGAAAGGGCTTGATTAAATGAAAATCTTATTGTTAAAAGATGTTTATCATCTTGGACATGCGGGTGACGTCAAAAAAGTTGCTGATGGTTATGGCCGCAACTATTTGATTCCGCA
>CAYWGX010000158.1:0-6788 GCA_964457635.1 uncultured Leptolinea sp. | reverse complement strand
TGAATACTCTTTCATTACTATTCCTTCTGCTGAATTAAATTCTGCTATGCGGCATGAAATACCGCCTGGTCGCATAAATCAAGCTTTACTATTTTAAAGGAAATAGCCTTTCTTGTCAAATTGATTTTGCCAAAAAAGGTACTTAATTTTTGATATTTGAAGTTATCCGTGGAAATGAGGTTCATCCTGATTTATGCTCTGAACTCTTTTTCTCCACATACTTGTCAAATTCGATCTTCAGCAAGGCAGCAATGGGTGCGGATATGAGCATTCCGACTACTCCGCCCACAGCACCGCCCGCGATCATGGCAGAAAAAACCAGCAGCGGATGAATGGCGATGCTTCTGCTCATGAGACGCGGGTTGATGACATTGGCATCGATCGCCATCAGTATTATGATCAAAACAGCCGGAATGATAAAGCTGTGCATCATCCCCTCACTCAGGCAAACCACCAGCAGGCTGACAAGTCCTCCGACCGGTCCGACGAAAGGAATCAAATTGCCAAGCGCGGTCATCAGTCCAATAACGAAAGCATAAGGAATGCGGCAAATCAGCATGGCAATGCTCACCATCAGGAAGACCAGGAGCGCATCCAGCAATTTTCCGCGGATATAACCGGAAAAGCAGCGGTCCGCATCCCTGATGAGTTCCCGTGCCTTCCCGCGGGATTCGGGTTTGATCAAAACGTCCAGTACATGGTCCCAATAAGCGCCGATATTTTCCGAATCCAGCAGGAAATAGATCGCAAACATCAGCGAGAAGAATATATTGGACGCAAGATCGGAGATGCTGCCGAAGATATCGGTGATTTTTCCGAAGGTTTCTCCGATGATACCGGTATTTTCTGAGATCCAGGTCTGCACTTTCGCCGCGATATCATTGATTTGGACGCCCAGCGATTCAATCATGGAACTAAGACTGGTGAGATCAACATTGATCGCACCGGATTGATTTCGAATCGTGACAGCAATGAGAATAATGCTTCCGACGATTATCACCAGAACCAGAACACCGGTGATGAGAACCGCGATGGGACGCGCGGCCTTTGCGGGGATCATCTTTTCAATCTTCTGGATCAGCGGCTCAAAGAGATAGGCGATGACTCCTCCGTAAATGATCGGCTTCAAAACCAGTCCGATAACATTAAAAAGCTTTCGGAAAAATCCTCCTGAGAGGGAAAGGATAATGCACAGGAGAAATATAATGACAGTGGTAACGATGGTGTAAACCGCGATTTTATTATATTTGTTGTCGAGATATTGTTTCAGTTTCATACGACCTTCTGTAAGATAATTATGATGACTTAAAGTAAATTATAATGCAAATCAAACCGTCAATTAATCATCGTTTCCTTTATTTTATTATTCTACCATTTATCCTGTTTTTCTTTTTTCAATATTTTTGTTTTGAGAAAGTCAGATTGTGTAAATATTCATTACTCTGAACTTATCAGGATACCCTGTTTTTATTCAGACAGTGATGCCCGGGATGATTTTGATGATAAAATTAATGTCGCAACTTCCCCCGCAGATCTCATTTGACGGGAATCATGCATATTATAGATAGCTTATGATAGAAAAAATCGAAAAAAAACTTACCATCTCTGATGAAAAAGCCGCTGAAAGGGGGCTGATTTTCCTTGCGGTCATCCCCGTCATCTATGTTGTGTTTGTCCTTTTGCGCGATTTCAGAGGAATGGACGCAGCCTGGGCATTTAACATTGGTGTAAACCTGATGGCGGGCGCTGTCTGTGCAATCGTATATCAGAGCTGTATGACAGATTCCGCGGGAATCGGACGTCACAACGGGCTTTTTCTTTCTCTGCTCATCGTCAGCGGCATCAGTGTATTTCTGGCAGGCAGCGCATGGATCGTCAATGGCATTTCATCACTTGCCTTCTGGAACAGGCTGTTCAACGCGCTGCTGTTCACCGACAATTACATGCTGGTGGTTTTATTCTGGCGTTTTGAGTGTACTGTATTGACAATTGATGAAAAACTGATTCGAAACGTAAATTATTATCTCCGGACACTCTTTTTCCCTTCCATTTTATGCTGCCTTGCGAATATCTTTTATCCGCTCTTTTTCAATGTGGACCCGGACGGTTTTTACAGAAGGAAAACGCTGTTCCCGCTTTGTATTGCCGCGCTTTTGCCGGTATTGCTGGGAATAACCTTGGGTGTTTTCAAATCACGGGCCTCAAAAAAGGACAAGATCTCGATCATTTCCTTTATCGCCTTTCCGCTGGTGATCCTCATCATCAGCCTGTTCAAGTTTAACACTTCCTTCCTTGAACCGGCGATGTTTTTTTCGATCACGATTATTTATCACATGCTCATTAACGAACGTGCAAAAAAACTGGCAGTCACGCAGACAGAGCTGCGCATGGCATCAAACATCCAGGAATCCATGCTGCCGCATGTTTTTCCTCCTTTCCCGGAGCGAACAGAATTTGAACTGTATGCCGGTATGAATCCGGCACGGGAAGTGGGCGGAGACTTCTATGACTTTCTCATGATCGACGACAACCATCTGGCTGTTCTGATTGCGGATGTTTCTGGCAAAGGTGTTCCCGCCTCATTGTTCATGATGTCCACCAAAAACCTCATTAATTACCGGACGCGTCAGGGCGGCACACCGGCGGAGATCCTGACCGATGTCAATGCTCATGTTGCCCGGGACAACGCATCCAAGATCCTGCTGGGAACGGAGACCCGGGCGGATCTGTCCCCGGCGCAGGTGCTGGAAAAGGTCAACGAACGGATCTGCGCCCACAATCCGGAGGATATGTTTGTTACCGTCTGGATGGGTATCCTTGACCTGAGTACCGGCGTTCTGACGTGCACTAATGCGGGGCATGAATATCCCGCGGTCCGTGGTTCTGACGGGGTGTTCCGCATTTTTCGTGACAAGCATGGCCTGATGCTCGGAGCCATGCCAAAGGTAAAATATCGTGATTATGAGCTGATGCTGTCTCCCGGTGATAAGGTTTTTGTCTATACTGACGGCGTCCCGGAAGCCAATAATCCCAACGAGGAACTGTACGGCATGAACCGTCTGGAAACGGCTCTGAACCGCCTCGCCGACAAAAGTCCCGAAGAGATCCTTTCAGGGGTCCGGGAAGATGTCGACAGTTTTGTGAATGGGGCAAAACAGTTTGATGACCTGACCATGCTGTGTCTGGAATATAAGGGAATAAATAATTTATGAGCTCACTGATTCAATCATTATTGCATTTTCTCGCGAACTGGTTTTTCAATTCGCTGTGTCTTTATGCCTGCAGCAGATGGATCAAAGGTATCAACCTCATACCGGCAGAAAATGTGCCTGTATATATCCTTGTCATGGAACTTGGGCTGATCCTGACCATTTTGAATGTCCTGATCCGTCCGATTATGCTGCGTCTGCTGCTCCCGCTCAACGGTCTTACTGTCGGATTCCTGTCCCTGATCGTAAATGGCTTTTCAATTTTTCTGGTGAGCTTTTTTTCAGATTCTCTGGAAGTTACAAGCATCTGGACCGGGGTCCTGGCCACTTTTGTTTTTGCGATCCTGAACATCATTCTTCAGATCCTGATCCCTATAGACGATGATGTGATGCTTTACAGCCTGATCGCCCAAAGAACCAGAGGAAAAAACACGGAGCGCAGTGATGAAAAAGGGCTCGTGATGCTGGAAATTGACGGTCTCTCCTATCCCCGGCTGCTGCATGCCATGGAAAAAGGCTATATGCCATTTCTGAAGGAACAACTGGATTCCGGAGCCTATATTATGCACCCTTATGACTGTGGCGTTCCGTCACAGACATCCTCCTGCCAGGCAGGGATCATGTTTGGCAGGAATGAAAACATCTGTGCGTTCCGCTGGTATGATAAGGCGAATCATAAAGTTTATACATCCAGCAACGCGGGCGACGCAAATGCCATTGAGAAAATGTTGTTCCCGGACAGTGAACCCACCGGAATCCTGGATCACGGTATCAGCGTCAACAACATTATCTCCGGCAACGCAGAAGAAAATATTCTGACCATCTCTCAGCTGATGCCCAAAAGCAAAGAGGAGCAAAAGAAACGGGAACGAGACCTCTACCTGCTTTCGATCCGTCCTTACCTGCTCACAAAGGCGCTGATCATGACCGTCGTCGACGCGGGCAGTGAAGTGATCAGCTACCTGTGGGACTGCATCCGCGGGAAGGAGCCGAGACTGAACCGGCTGCACAAGTTTTATCCCTTTGTTCGCGGCGGTACGAATATTTTGCTGCGGGAAATATCAACCGCGATGCTCGTTGATGCCATCGCTGCCGGCCGGGAATCTATGTATACCACTTTCATCGGCTATGATGAGATCGCCCATCATTCCGGTCCGGACAGTGCATCAGCATATCACGCCTTGAAAGGCATTGATACCGCGATTCGGAAAGTGTTTGAAGCGGCAGCTGTTTCTACGGCCCGCCCTTATGAGATCGTGATCCTTTCAGACCATGGGCAGACCTTCGGTGCGACTTTTAAGCAGCGCTATGAGATAACGCTGGGAGATTATATTAAATCCCTGGCTGTCAAATATTCGCTCTTTGACAAAGCTCTGAAAGTTATCAGCCTTGAGGATGACGAGGACAACAGCGCCAATGTGATGGCTGTTTTGAATTCCCTGAGCAGCTCCGGTCCGGACGCAATCACAAGGAAGGCGGCGGAAACGCTCGGCAACGCGGTTACGGATCAAGAGGTTGAAGAGGCTATCAAATCCGCTGAAAATGAGGCAAACGATATTCTGGTTCTGGCCAGCGGAAATCTGGTGAACGCCTACTTCAGCGTCAGTGATGGACGGATGACATATGCTGAGATCGAAGCGGCTTATCCGGGCATGATCACAGAGATGGTCAGTCATCCCGGTGTCGGTACTATCCTGGTTCATACTGATGACGGTCCGATCGCTGTCGGGAAGGAAGGAACGCGGAACCTTTATACAGGTGAAATAACAGGAAACGATCCGCTGACCATGTATCATGAGCCGGAAAAACGGACAAAACAGCTGCGCTATCTGGCCGACTTTCCCAGCGGCGGTGATCTGGTGATCATCTCACCGGTTTACGAGGACGGGACTGTTGCGGCTTATGAAGAGCTGATCGGTTCCCATGGCGGACTCGGCGGACAGCAGACGGCTCCCTTCCTGATGTATTCCTCTTCTATTGAAGCCGGGGAAGAGATCATCAATGCCAATCAGGTCTATTCCGTCCTGCAAAAAATCAAAAATTCACCGGTGCAGAATGCTGAAACCGCGAAAACTGCAGCGGATGAGGACACCAATTCTCTCAAAGCGATGTGGGAACAAATCAAAAACACGAAACACTGGATTCCAATGCTGATACGGTCCCTGTATTTTTCACCGGCAGCTTACAGGAAGATCGCCTGGGATCCTGCTTTCAATGGTCCAAGCATTCTGATCGGGTTGATCTCTTTCCTTTGCTCCTGGGCCGCGATAAACAGCTGCTTTCAGTTCGATTACAGTCCGCTGGCAAATGCCGGAATACTCGTTTTGATTTACGGCATTGTAATCCTTGCAGGATACCTTGCCGTACTGGTAATGCGCGGAAAGAAGGAGCCATGGAAGCTTGGAAGAGCGTTTTTGTTCACAAGTTTCTGGTGTATCCTGCTGCTTTTTATCAGAAACCGGCAGTCTGCAAACATCTGGCTGGTGATCGTTGTGCTGTTATTGCTGAATGCGCTGACAGCATCGGCATATGCAGCCGGAGATTTGAAGAAGAAATACCTTGCCCCGCTTTTTATTGTTCTGCTTGTACTGATTCCGGCACTTGCCATCGGTACGCTGATGATGTATAATTTCATTACCTTTCCGGTAAAATAAGGAGGAGAATATGCAGGGATTTTGGAAGAAAAAAGAGCAGAAGAACGATCTGATCAAGGTCGATTTTCATGTTCACAGCATTGCATCCTGGGATTCCCTTTCGAAAGGAGAGGCCCTCCTCCGACGTGCCAGGAAAATCGGGCTCGGTAAGCTGATCATCACAGACCACAACACCATCTCGGAAGCGGTTCGGCTGCAAAAAATGTATCCGGATTATGTGATCGTTGGGGAGGAGATCCTGACCACAAAGGCTGAAATTCTGGCAATTTTTGTCAAAGAAGAAATTCCGAAAGATATCGAACCGCTGGAGGCTTTCAAACGCCTCAGGGATCAGGGAGCGTTTATCTCACTTTCCCATCCTTACGCTCCGATGCGCTTCCATTGGACCGAAGAGGAGATGGAAGAATATATGCCCTGGCTGGATGCCATCGAGATCGCCAATGCACGCTGTTTGGAGGAGATGAATCATCTGGCGATGAAATTTGCTGCCTATCACAACCTGCGCGGTACAGTCGGGTCGGATGCTCACGGTGTCCCGGAGCTGGGCGCAATGGGGCTGGAGCTTCCGGCTTTTCAGACAGCAGACGAACTGCGCGAGTCAATCAAACATTCGAAAGTGTTTGGACACGAATCGCCTTTCTGGGTACGGAAGTATTCCCGCGGTGCCGTTTTCCGCAAAGCCCTGGATCGGGAACTTGGAATAATAATTCCGGAAGATTCTGATTAGCGGGACTTTTTGGGACGGGTCTTGTTCCGCCTTTTTCGTGCCTGTCACCTGCGTGACAGGCACCTTTGTGTTTGTTACGAGGTAACTATTCATTCCCCGATCAGGGACTGTACCCTCTGGCTCAATACTGAGCCGCCGGGTACAGTCCCTGACCGGGTGCTGAATAGTTACCAATTTTCTTAGAAAACGCTGATTAAT
>CAYWGX010000157.1:0-6797 GCA_964457635.1 uncultured Leptolinea sp. | reverse complement strand
AATCAAACGGCCGAAGTCCGCTCTTTACGGAGCAGCCGTCCCCAACGGCACATTAATCAGCGTTTCCTTAGATTAAACAGCGCTTTGTTAACTCAGGGGGATAATCGTTTTGACTGAATTCATGTCGATGAAACGCATCAAGCTGCTCTGCTATGTCGCGGCGGGATTTTTCTTTCTCGTCCATGCTGCGATGTGTCTCATTTTCCGGCTGCATCACATCACCCCGCTGATTTTCATGAACCTGTTTAGCATGGCCTTTTACATCGGCATGCTGGTACTGATCGACCGGAATCTGTTCCGCGAATTCGTCACTCTCACCTTTCTGGAGATCAATCTGCATATGGGCATGGCGATCTATTATGTCGGATGGGATGCCGGATTTCAGGTCACCCTCATCGGCATCTGCATCATGCTGGCTTATGCGGAATATATCGGCCGCTCCATGAACCTGAAATATTACCGCTTTATCTTTCTGGCTCCCATTTCTCTGCTCACCTACCTGCTCTCCTACATTCTTTCTCTCAAAAACACAGCGCCCTACCTCCTGCCGGATCATCTGAACCACATGTTTCAAATCGGCTGGGCGCTGGTCACCTTCATTATCATGATATTCGTCACACAGGTCTTCGTGGTCGGCGCATCGACATCTCAGGCGAAGCTGAAGTATCAGGCGACGCATGACAAGCTCACCGGCATTCCCAACCGCGTCTTCATGTACGAACAGCTGAAGAAGGTCTTTTCCGGTGCCGAGCCCAACCGCTATTGGCTCGCTATCACCGACCTGGACGATTTCAAAAAATTCAATGATACCTACGGACACAACTGCGGGGACTATGTGCTGGTGACCATCGCCAAGCTCCTGCAGATCCCCGGTCTGGATGTCTGCCGCTGGGGAGGTGAGGAATTCCTGCTGGTGGGAAAGCGCGGTTCCTCCACGCCCTATGAGATCCTGCAGCAGGTACGCCAGACGGTGAGTGATTATCCCTTCGAGTATGAGGGGAATGTACTGCACATGACCATGACGGTCGGCATGTCCTGGCTGGAACCCGGCATGACCGTCGATGAGTGGATCAGTGCCGCGGATACAAAACTTTATGAAGGAAAGGCTGCGGGCAAAAACCGCATTGTGGTATAGATTTATGGATTACTACACCCTCTTTGAACAGCTCACCGACCAGATGACCAATCTGGAGGCTTTTGACGTCCCCGGGATATTTGCGACCCTCGCGGAAATCTGCAGAATCCTGCGGGTCTCAAAGGGTGTGACCACTTATTACCGCAGCCCGCATATGGAGCAGCTGGGCAAAGGGGAAGACTTCGTCTGCTATGATAACGGCGCGGAGCACGTCCTCGTCTCCCCCATGCGCATCGTGACCCCGGCACAGGTCGTCATCGTCTGCAATGTCTATCAGAAAAAAGGCGATGCCCCCTTCACTGAGGAGGAGCGGCGCAGGGTGGAGATCATCCAGCGCATGATGCTCACCTACATGGACAAGGCCCGTCAGAAGGAAGTCATCAATAACCTGATGTATTACGGAGAGGACGGCTTCCACAACCTTCGCTTCTTTTACGTGGAGATCGCCCGTCTCATCAAAGCCGGGCAGCTGGCGGGGAAGACCACCATGCGCATCAACCTGCACCGTTTCACCCTGGTCAATGAACAGATCGGCATTGAAGCCGGCGACCGCGTGATGCTCCGCTACTGCAAAGCACTGGAGGAGGCCTGGCATAACAGCGGGATCCTCTGCCGGCTGGGCGGGGATAATTTTGTGGCGGTCTTTGATTCCAAATACCTGCCGGAGGTGTTGAATTGCCTGAACGGCATCCCGATCCCCTGGGACGAGTCTGAAAAACTGCGCGTGGAGATCTCAGCCGTAGCCGGCATCTACTGCGTCGAATCGAAAGATGAAAATCATGACCCCGGTGCGGTGATGGGCAAAATCGTCAATGCCTACCTGATTGCCAAGCGCGAATACACTCCGGACATTGTCTACTACAGCGACGAATTCCAGCTCGAAAAAGCCAAGGAACTGAAGGTCCAGGCAGAATTCCGGCAGGCCATCCGCGACCAGGATTTTCTCGTCTACTACCAGCCGAAGGTGGACGTTATCACGCGGGAGCTGATCGGGGCTGAGGCCCTCTGCCGCTGGCAGCGTGAGGGGAGGCTGATCCCGCCGCTGGAATTCATCCCCACCCTCGAACGCGGCTCCGACATCTGCGATCTGGATTTCTACATGCTGGAACATGTCTGCATGGATATCCGCCGCTGGCTGGAGAACGGGCTTGACCCGGTGCCGGTTTCTGTCAATTTCTCCCGCCGCCACCTCATCGATCCGGACCTCTTTGCCAACATCATCTCCATTGTCGACCGCCATCAGGTCCCGCATAAATTGATCGAGATCGAGCTCACCGAAACCACCACGGATGTGGAATTCAAGGACCTCAAGCGGGTCGTCTCCCAGCTGCAGCAGGCCGGTTTCTCCACCTCGGTAGATGATTTCGGCATCGGTTATTCCTCCCTGAACCTCATCAAGCAGATCCCCTGGAACGTCCTCAAGCTGGACAAGAGTATCCTGCCGGAAAAGGGCGAGGACCAGAACCGCGGCCGCTCCATGTTCGGGCACATCATCGCCATGGCTCACGAGATCGGCCTCAACTGTGTCGCGGAAGGCGTGGAGACCGAGGACCAGCTCGAGTTCATGAAGCGCTCCGGCTGCCGCATCGCCCAGGGTTTCTATTTCGACAAACCCCTTCCCGTCGATGAATTCGAATCCCGCCTGCTGAAGAAGGTGTATTCCTAAGCAGGGAGTCAGACCACACACTAAATCAGAAATCAGAAATCAGAAATAGGGGCACCGGGGGCGAGCGAAGCGAAGCTCCTGCCCCGCATCGACCGGGCGAAGCCCGCACCTTACGGGGCAGGCAGTCCGTGTTGCCGCGCAGCCTGCCGCGAAACACATCGGGGACGGTTTTCTTGTTGTCGCGCAGCCGACACTGGAGAACCGCTCCCGGTGTTGAAAGAGCCCATCAGGAACCGGCTATTCGGACATCGCTGATTGAAATACCGGTCAATCTGCTGATCTGCCGAATCGATGCTCCCGCCTTTCGCAGAAATTGAATAACTTGCTTTCGTTGATCAAACGGAAGATATTTTATATCAGTCAATCGATCATATCCAAACGATTGCCGAACGATCCGTGAAAATTCTTCATCTGTAATTCTTTGTGTTTTTTCATTTGACATATCCATGAATTTGTCATCATTCTCTTCAAAGTGAAATTTTTCAAATTCATCCTTAGAAATCAAATCAAAAATGATATTGTTGATGGGATATTTTCCGGACATGTAATAGAAATAACTGCAATATCGATATTCAGCCGGGTGTTTGCAGATACCGGCTCTAACCGGATTCATGTGGATATAGCGGACAAGTTTCAAAAGGTAATTTTCATCTTCAACAGGTTCCGATCCAAATCGATTCTGAAAGAGATGTCCGACCCTGTTGTATTTGAAGTTGTACCAATATACAAAACTGACTTCGATTTTTTGCATAGCCTGACTTATGGATTCTCGACCTTCCTGAATAGCAAGGTGAATATGATTTCCCATCAGGCACCAGGCGATGATGTTATATCCACATGGCTCGCGGTATTGCCGCAGAACGGAGAAGAATTTACTGTAATCTTCCTTATCATAGAAAATAGGAAGCTTATTATTTCCACGAAGAAAGATGTGATAATAACCGGATTCGCTGATTTTTCGTGCATTTCTTGGCATGAAAAAATTTTATCACAGAATCAGCACCGGGGACGGGTCCGTGTGCCGTTATGACGTTGATTAATCGGGGTTTTGGTCGGCACATGGACCAGTCCCCTGTGCTGTGCGGGCATCCAAAGGTGCAAGGGGGATTTTCAATTTACACCGGATGAATCGATAACAGCGTATGACTGAATTGATGGCAACTCAGCAAAGCTTGAAGGCTCTTATGGCACCGGTGACAGGTCAGTGTGCCGACCGGAGCTCGGGTAGGTGGACATTATGACGGCACGCTGACCCGTCCCCGGTGCCGATCGATGCAAGGTAAATGCTGAAAATAAATGACAAATTTCCGCGGGTTTGAAAATAATTACATTTATCATATAGTAATTTTCTGAAAACTATGGTATAAATATGGTTGGCGTGATGGCTGTATTGCAGCTGTCGTTCTTTACGTCTCCGTTTCCCGGGTGATCCGCCCGGGGAGGTAAGGTCGGATACCGGCGGTCATAAGAGGGAGAGAGTTATGGTCTGCCGTCATGAAACAAGGTGGGGAAGATGAAAAAGAATACCGTCATTGCAAGTATCGTTTTGTTGCTTGTCAGTTTCCTGTTTCTCGGGATAACTCAGAAAGATGTATCTGCAGACATGCTCAGTTCCGGTGTGATCACCGGATACAATTCCGTTGCATTCATGAGTAGTGATGGAGTAACAACATATTATACGGGATGGGTTCCAAGAGGTTCTTTTTATTATTTACAGCCGCCCGCGGTACCGGAGGGTTGTCTGGGCTGGTACTTCGACGGTGATACAACCCAGCCTTTCAAAACGGGGTTCACGCTGACGGAAAATGTAACTGTCATTGCCGTTCCGCGTCCGGAAGGCGTTGACATCAAAGACTATATGTACGGGAAGTCCGGTCTTCTGGTTGTTGATGCCTCAAATGACAAACAGCCGGTTGCATTGACCGACTCGACTCATCCTACTCAAAAGAACCGTGCTCAAGCGATAAAGATCAGCGAAATTACAGATCCGGTCAATTGGAGCTTTAAATTAGTAAATGATGAAAATGGGGCTCCGAAATGCAGACAGGCAACCGTGACGGGATCGGACTGCTATTACTATGTGAAATCCTCAAACGAGAAGTATCTGGATCTGAGCGGAAATAAAGTCCAATTTTCAGATTCTCCGGTTGAAGTCTTTGTCGGTCTTCTTTCTCATAATGTGGAAGGCGGATCCGCGGACAGCTTTGTGCTGATGCCGGCGGAAGGTTCTAATGGACGTGTTAATCTTAGTGGAAATAATTCGGCAAATGGCTTCCAGATCTACAACGGCGGTACCTTCACCAACCAGGGCGAAAATTTCTATGTCTATCCTTATGTAGAGGCAGAGAAATTTAAAGTCACCTTTGAAACCAACGGCGGTAGTGAACCTGCCCCTGGTCAAGATCCGGTTCCGGTTTATACGGATATTACGCTCCCGAATTATACAGGGACAAAGGATGGCAAGGCTTTTGCTGGCTGGACGCTTGACAGATATGCCACATCAAAAAACGGCAATTATGATCCCGGAAAAACATACAAAGTCTCGGGAAATGTCACCTTCTACGCTGTGTACAGCGATCTTGCGAAAATCACGCTGGATCCGGGCGTCGGCGGCTGGGTAGCTGAAACCTCCATTACCGCGGTAAAGGGATCAACAATTGATTTGACGAAATCACAGTATATACCTGTGAATGGTAAACACACTTTCGAGGGCTGGGGAGAAGGAACCGGTGTCAATTTCAACAGTACAGCGAAGCTTGTAAACCAGACAGCCTATAAAGTTCCGAACGGCAATAGGACATTGTATGCTGTTTGGGATGAGGCTTATTATGTCTACTTCAACTTCAACGGCAGTGACAAACAGCCGACTGAAGGTGTAGCGGTTGAACCGGGCGAAAAACCGGCCTTCCCGACAGAGTTCGGTACGCTGCACGGACATACCTTTAAGGGCTGGTCCTACTTCAACAGCGGAGCATCCATCTACTTTACTGCAGATGGAAAAGATTCAAACGATAATGATTTCGAGATGCCGCGCCGCGATGTTACGCTCTACGCGGTCTGGCAGCCGAACACGGTGACGGTCACCTATCAGGAAATGGGTGCGGCTCAGACGGTTGAACCTTCAACGGGTGAGCCGGGAACCTCAATCACACTCAAGATACCGACCGCGAGAGAAGGCTATACGTTCCTCGGCTGGGCAGACAGCCCGGACAGTGTTGTCCCGGCTTATACGGTCGATAAAGAATACACCCTTCCGGCGAAGGACAAGGTGCTCTATGCGGTCTGGCAGCCGAATCAGGTGACGGTGACCTTTGATAAGAACGGCGGAACCGGCAGTAACCGGCCAGAAACAAAACCTTACAATTCTGAAGAGAAGATCACGATTCCGTCGATTGAAACTCTCGGTTGGACGCGCGATGGCTATTCCTTCCTGGGCTGGTCCACCGATAAGAACAGTGTGCAGGCAGATAGATTCGATACCGAAATCAACGTCCCGAAGCGCGATTTGACGATCTATGCGGTCTGGCAAAAGAATACGATCACCATCACATTTCACTCAAACGGCGGCAGCGTAGATGCTCCATCCTCTATTTCAAAGTCCAAAGATGAATCATTCATAGCCCCTGAGTATAACGGAACGAATAAAAACAATAACGTATTTATCGGCTGGGGGACAACCAAGAGTGCGGTTACCTATAAGGATGGTGAAACTTACAAGATGCCGCTGGTCGATACCACACTGTACGCGATTTGGAAAAATACAGTCACCCTTACCTTTGACGTTCAGTACAACCTGAAATATGGAAAGTCGATCGATGACACGCTGAAGAAATCCAACCAGAAACCGCGGGATAGTTTAACCCTCGAGACCGGTTCATTGTGGGATTTAACCGGGAAGAACGGCGATCTCCAGTTCCTCGGATGGAAGAACGAGCAGGCAAATGAGACTTATGCAATTGGGACTCCATTCAGCATCCCGGACCAGGACACGACACT
>CAYWGX010000156.1:0-6844 GCA_964457635.1 uncultured Leptolinea sp. | reverse complement strand
GCCTTCAAGGTTTCATTTATCGTGGCGCCTATGAAGGCATGTTGGATTAATCAATGCTTCTATAACTCAATTTTGTATCCTCAAATTCAACCCTTGAAAGCTGTTCTCCAATAAATCAATCAAATCTTCACGGTAATCTTCCACAACCGACAATTTATTATCCTCACAACTGAGGACCGTATCACCGAATTCATCGAAAAGTGCATCGTTGATGGTGTCCGCGGAAATGGACGGCATCAGGTGATGGGTCTTCAGGATCTCATCAGCTGAATCCTCCAGCAGCAATGCTCTCAGGATTTGTACATGAAGCTCATCCAGCGGCAATTCCGGACCTTTTGACATAATCCTGGCTGTTTCGGGAACAGGTTCGGAAGAACTATTCTCCTCTTCCAACTCAACCAGATCTTCTTCCGTCAGCAGACTGTTTTGAGTGGCGAGCGCATCTTCACGGATCCTGTCAAGACCGGAAAGGTCAATGCTGATTTTCGGCTTAGCCGCCTCGATCAATTCTTTTTGCTCCGCTTCGATCACTTCATCCACATAGACGGAGGCCCATTCTTCCTCGGGTTTTTCCCGCAGATAACGTCCTGTTTTCAGGTACCTGCGCAGCTTCAGATCCGTCACATGGCAGAATTCACGGAACATTTTTTTATTGAAATAGAGATTTTCATAAGTCACCATCTGCCAGCTGCCGGCTTTACACAGGTAACTGCGGCATTCATTCAGGACATAAGCTCTTGTTTTGCCGCTGTTCGGCTGCCAGGTAACCGCATTCGCGAGTGGATACCAGGGAAATACACCCGGTTCACCAAAACAGGATGTGAAGAAATTCTCCCCGTCAGCCTCTTGTTCAGCAGCCGCAGTTCGCCAGGCTTCACAGAAAAGATGCATGCCGCGTGATCCCAACTTTTGAACAACAGGAGATTCTGCCAAAGTGTTTCCGTCGAAATAGCACAGGGCAGCAAACAGTTCCTCATCTGAACGGTTGCCGGGATCACGAAGACAAAGCAGCGCATCATCTCTTTTCAGCAGTTCCGGATCCACAAACTGACGGACTGTTTCCACCGGAAAATCGTTGATCACTGCAAATTCAAACATCCAACGATGCAGGTTTTTCCGCATCTGTCCGTCACCGATTCCCGAATCCAGAAACCCCTTTTCAAAATTCTGCAGCTTCTCCAGACTCTCCTGAGGTGAATCCGTTCCGATACCGTTCAACAGCTCATATACATAGATATACGCAGCGGAGACAGGGAGCGGCAGGTATTTGCCTTTCCGTGCAGATGTCCTCCAGGTGAAATATCCCCGCAGCTGTCTGTCATTCAGGTCATGATAGGTGGGAAAGTAATGGGAAAAAGACCCGGACCAGGGTTGATCGTCCTCATAATCCTTCATGAACATGCCCTGATGATAAAAGTTCCTGCATTTCTGCCGGAACGATCCGCTGCTGTAGTCGTACATCCGCTTCATCTGCCGGATCCTGTCAGGGATATCCTCTTCAGGTTCCGGTGGACGATGATCTGCAAAGGGCAGTGGAATTTCCTGATACGAATTCTTTTCCTGAACCGGCTGTGGCTCGAGGATGATGGTAAATCCCTGCCGGCTGCCGAAATTCACTGCCCGGTCAAACAAGCGACAGACAACTTCCGGATCGGTTGTGTCATCAAAAGTAACGCCCACCCATTTGGAACCCCGCATACGGAACGGTCCGGAAAGATGAGCATCAGGGTTATCTGTGATGCTCTGCTCTCCGCATTTGATGTCACAGCGTTCCACAGCCAGTCCGGTTATCGGATCTGTCTGCCGCATCAGCAATGCGGCCCATTTTCCTGTCAAAGGTACGCTTAAAACAGAAAATCCGGGAAAATCAGCCCATTTGTGCTGTTCCCTGATTTGATATTTCTCCTCAGCATACGCAGCCAGTTCCGTCAGCTTCATTCTCTCTCCTGCCGGTTAAACAAAACACATATTGGAATAACAATACGTTTGTTCCAATATGTGTTATTTATACCATACTTACAGATAAAATGAAATAAAAACCGCTCACTTACTCTGCAAGGATACGATCAATAGCTGTAAGTTCCTCATCCGTCAATGGTGCAAAATCCAGCGCCCGGACATTTTCCGCGATCTGTTCCGGACGGGATGCTCCGATAAGGGCCGAGGTCACCACATCCCGGCGCAGGACCCATTGCAGTGAGAGCTGAGCCAGCGTCTGCCCGCGGGATTTTGCGATTTCATTGAGCAGCTGTGCCTTACGTACATTTTCAGCCGTAATAGAGTCCGGTTTGAGATAACGCGGATCGTGAGCTGCCCGGGAATCAGAGGGAATTCCATTCAGGTAGCGTCCTGCCAGCTGACCGTTTGCCAGCGGAGCAAAGGCAATACAGCCGACTCCTTCTTCCGTCAGCACATCATCCAATCCGTTTTCGATGGTACGGGCAAACATGGAATACCGCGGCTGATGGATGAGCATTGGCGTCCCCAATGCCTTCAGCGTCCGGATCGCTGTACGGGCCTGATCCGGATCATTATAATTGGATATCCCGGCATAAAGCGCCTTCCCGCTGCGGACGATCGCATCCAGAGCCCCCATGGTCTCTTCGATCGGAGTCTCAGGATCGGGACGATGATGGTAGAAAATATCCACATAGTCCAAATGCATACGCTTTAAACTCTGATCCAGAGAAGCGACCAGATATTTTTTGCTGCCATGATCTCCGTAAGGTCCGGGCCACATGTCGTACCCAGCTTTAGTAGATATGATCAGCTCATCACGATGGGTGTGCCAGTCCCGATCCATATGAATACCGAAATTCCGTTCAGCCTCCCCATAGGGCGGACCGTAATTGTTGGCAAGGTCGAAATGGGTGATGCCATGATCGAAGGCAGAACGCAGCAGGCTCTGCTGTACGCCAAATGGCGTGATGTTACCAAAGTTATGCCATAACCCCAGCGAGATCGCGGGCAGCTGAATGCCGCTCTTCCCGCAGCGGCGGTAGGTCATATGTTCATAGCGGTCTTCCGCCGGTATATACATATTAATTTCCTTCCAATACAGTTTTTATTTCCCGCAGATCATTCAGAAAATAAATTCCCTGCTGTTTTTCTTCAGCTGACAACCCCATTTTGATCATATGTGTCAGCAAAGTTTTCAGCGAATCATAATAACCGTTCAGATTATAGATAATGCAGGGTGCAGAAAGATGGCCGAGACAAATCTTGGAGATGATTTCACTAATTTCCTCCAGCGTGCCCGTACCGCCCGGGAAAGCAATAAAAGCTTCACCCAACTCGATCATTTTTGCTTTCCGCTCAGACATATCCTGTGTGACGATCAGCCGTGTGATCCGGTCATACACAAACCCGGCATCAATGAAGAATTGGGGCTCTACACCGGTAACTTCTCCGCCGGCATCTAAAACGCTTTCTGCCAGCTCCCCCATCAATCCCTCTTTCGACCCGCCGTAAACCAGTGAATGTCCGCTGCTCCCGATCCATGTACCGAGTTCCCGGACTGCTGTCTTCAGTGACGGATCATTCCCCGGGTTGGCGCCTAAATAAACCGTGATATTCATAAGCTCCCCGGCACCGATCAGGACAGAAGATTCTTTTTCGCATTTTCCAGCGCTTCGATCACGTCATCGCACCATTTGTCGAATTCCGGATCCGGCTTCTGGCATTCTTCCGGATGGGTGAGAATATAATCCAGCGCGATCCTCACACCCTGATCATAGCGGACAGTCGTACACATATCCGGAACAGCCCGTTTCAGTTTGCTGTTATCAAATACAACGGAAACAGCTTTGTCCCCCACCAGGCTGCCTTCGAAATCATACCCGTAAGGGTCACCGACAGCAGCCAGAAATTCTGACGAGACATGATAAACCTTCAATTCCACACCCAGCGCATCGGCAATCGTGGCATAGATCTGGTTCCAGGTAAGGGTTTCATCACCGGTGATCTGAAAAGCTTCACCGATCGCATGCCGGTTTCCCATCAAGCCTGTATATCCGACAGCAAAATCCTTATTGAAGGTCAGTGTCCAGAGGGAAGTTCCGTCACCCTGTATGATCACCGGCTTCCCGTCCAGCATCCGTTTGATCACCTGCCAAAAACCTTTTTTCCCGTGAACACCCAGCGGTATATTGCGCTCATCATAGGTGTGACTCGGACGAACGATCGTGACCGGGAATCCTTCTTCCCGATATTTCTTCATCAGAAATTCTTCACAGGCGATCTTATCACGGGAATACTGCCAGTAGGGATTGGCAAGGGTCGTTCCTTCGGTAATCACATAGCTTGCAGCCGGTTTGTGATAGGCAGAAGCAGAGCTGGTATAGATATATTGCCGGGTTTTGTCTTTGAACAGGCGGTAATCCCGTTCCACGTTGTCCACGGTGAAACCAATAAATTCACAAACTGAGTCGAAATAAAGATCTTTGATCTTCACTTTTATATCAGCTTCATCGTTGACATCCGCGATGATCTGATGAACACCTTCCGGGACAGAATCTTTCCGATTGCCTCTGTTCAGCAGCCAGACCTCCCACTGTGGATCCTCAGCCAAACGCTTGACGATCGCCATACTGATCGTGCCGGTACCTCCGATAAATAATGCTTTCTTCATCGAACTGCTCCTATTTCCCCACCATCTCGTCATTCAGGACAACGACGCTGATCGGCTCAACTTTGATGTCCTGCCAGACATGATTGACCACATACGGTTCATTTTTCAGGTAGTCATCAAAGACTGCTTTGTCCGGGAATTCCATGATCATGGCAGAACCGATCGGACGTCCGGCATCGTCTTTGATTCCGCCGGCACAGACAACGTGACCGGTTTGCTTCACCTTCGTCATATTTTCCAGATGCTGCGGACGGACGCTCATGCGCCGTTCCAATGCACCTTCATCTTTTCCGTCATAAGCGATAACTAAAAACTGCATATCCAACCTCCGGGAATAATTATTTGAAGAATAAGATGGCTAATACTTTATCTGTTTTCAATTATACCTTATACTTTTTCCAAAACAAAACTGCTCTGATGGGGTACCGGATTTCACAGTATTCCCGAAATTTTTTCATTTGGCTTTAAAATTATACAAAAGAGGGAAATCTTTACATCACAGGAGCTCTGATGATCACTGCGAACAGTCTCAATGAAGCGATCCGACAGTTATACGATGAAGAAACCGGCATTGCAAGCCGCCGCCCCGTTTTCGGCGGAGATATCAACCGCGCTTATGCATTGACGCTCACCGATAACTCTGTCATCTTCATGAAAGCCAATACCCGGCAGAAGCTCGGCATCTTTGAGGGTGAAGCGGAAAGCCTCGATTTCATCCGTCAGACCGGTACGGTCCGCTCGCCGGAAGTACTGGCGATCGGGACAGACGGTGACATTTCCTTCCTTCTGCTGGAGTATATCAGTTCCGGTCCCCGCAGCAGGGCTGCATTTGAGGAGCTCGGCATCGGGCTGGCACAGATGCATCTGGCAGATACTTCAGCCTTCGTAAAAAGCGGGAAATTCGGCGCCCTGCACGACCACCTTCTCGGATCCGGCATACAGGATAACACCCCGATGAACAGCTGGACAAAATTTTTTGCAGAATGCCGGCTGCGTCCGCAGTTCGAACGGGCTGATCCTTATTTCGACAAAGCAGCGCGGAAACAGATCGATAAACTGCTGAGCGATCCCGGGAAATACCTGACAGAGCCGGAGCATCCTTCACTGCTCCACGGCGACCTGTGGGGAGGGAACTTTATGATCGACGAGCAGGCGCATCCCTGGCTGATCGATCCGGCAGCTTATGTCGGGCATGCGGAGGCGGACCTGGCTATGACGGAGCTTTTCGGCGGGTTTGACAGCTCCTTCTATGAGGCGTATAAAAGCGCGTACGGGCTTGATCCGGATTACAGGTACCGCCGGGATATTTATAATCTTTATCATCTTGTGAAGCATTTGAATCTTTTCGGCACGGGGTATCTGCATTCCGTGCTGTCGATTCTCAGGACGTTGTAAATTTATGATGATCCTCTGCAGTATCTGCAGTCAGATAATATGAGGGGTACAAAATGTTTGCAGTTTCAGTAAAACAAATGCGTGAAGCAGACCAGTATACGATCGCCAAAGGAACACCGTCAAAAGAACTTATGCGCAGAGCAGCACAGGGGGTGTTCGATGCATACCCCGGATGGGGCACAGCAAAGACTTTGATCGTTTGCGGTCCCGGGAATAACGGCGGGGACGGATACGCACTGGCTGCCATTCTGAAAGACCGGGATCTCGACGTCACCGTTTTGTGCGTTTCCGAAAAATTCTCAGAAGACGGAAAATTATATTATGATCTTTGCAAAGAAAAAAGTGTTCCGGTTCTGGTCTATAACACTGACGATGTGGATTTTGAATCCTATCAGGTCATTGTGGACTGTATGCTCGGCACCGGATTTGAAGGTGTTCCCAGGGAACCGATCTCTTCCGTCATCGATGAAATCAACTACGCGCATGCAGCAGCCTATGTGTTCGTAATTTCAGTCGATATCAACAGCGGTATAAACGGGGACACCGGCGAAGCGGAACTCGCGGTTGTCAGCGACCTCACCGTGTCCATCGGGTGTTATAAAAACGGTTTCTTCCGGGGAAAGGCACCGGACCTGATCGGCGGGCTTGTGAATGTTGATATAGGGATCGAATTCCCGGAAGAACATTGCTCCGGAAAAATGTCATGAATTTTCATCAATTTCAGAAAAACCCGTGACAAATTATTGAAATTGAGTATAATAATGAACGTTCGGTAAACGAATGGCCCATTAGCTCAATTTGGCAGAGCAGCTGACTCTT
>CAYWGX010000155.1:0-6872 GCA_964457635.1 uncultured Leptolinea sp. | reverse complement strand
CCGCTCTTCCGACCTTCTCCATGTAATCGAGCACCGTGCGGTATTTTGCCATGGAATCTGCAACCTTTTGTATGCCGAGATTGGTCTCCGGGTTGGTGCGGAACCCTTCACGGATCAATACATCGGTGAAGAATTCGGAGACAATGCGGTCGGGAGAAATGTCTTTGTTTTGGCGCCGTTTCTCGATCCAATTGCGCAGGATCTCGAAACGCTCTGCCACGGCTGACGGAATACGCTGTTTTTTCTCTTCCGAAAGGGTGGCGAAGGGTTTGATGTCATAGATGAGCGGATCCTGTCCGTCCAGTTTCCGGACCCGGAACATCCCGCCCACGATCAGCTGTCCGCGCATGGGGTCCAGATCTTCAATGAAACATTGAGCCATCTGAACGATATCCAACAGGCGTACCTGCGTTCCGGGGATCGGTTTCACCAGTTCACAGAGCGTCAGCAGGCTGCGTGTCACGCGTTCGTTCAGCAGCGGGCGTGACGGTCGGTGCAGGTAGACCCGGATGCCCTGTTCCCGCAAACCACGCTCCATTTCCGTGTAAAGCACATCGGAAACCAGCGGTGCCAGGATCACGATATTCTTCGGCGCTACCCCCTGTACCTTGATGAGGTTGGCAACATCATTGACCGCCTGCCGGATCATTTCAGGGTAGTGATGCCCGGATGCGAAGCTGAAAGCTGTGCGTGGACTGACCGGGAGCTCCCAATTGTTCACTTTCGGATCGGTGATCACCCGTTCCATAGACTGAACCGCAGGGGAATTGACGAAAGATTCCTCAAATTCCATCTTTACCGGGCAGATATCCCGCAGTGTTTCCGCACTCAGCGGATCACAGCCCATAAAGCCCCGGTAGCCGCCGTCACGGTCGCTAATGAGGAGTATCGAACGACAGAGCGGTGCGATCTCCCGCACAAAGCGATGAGCGGCAGGTACTTCTTCTTCGAGGTTGTCAAAAATGAAATGCAGCCGCTGTTCCTTCAGCCAGTTTTGAAAGACCGGATTGGGCAGCAGCTGATGGGTGAACACATCCAGCTGAAGGGAATAATCCAGCAGATTATTTTCCAGGCATACCTGCCGGAACAGTTTGCCGCATTCCTGAGCTTGGTCAAAAATCGGCAGGATGGCTCCGTCCCCGCCCCAGCTTTCTTTCATCAGCACCGCATAATTTTCAAAAGGGATCTCCGCGGCAGCGCACTTGTGCAAAGCTACCATCACCTGGTTGAACACCCGTGAGGGAGAAGCGGTCAGTCCATTGAAGTAACCCGCGTCCCGGCGGGGCCGGATGAGCCTTGCCATGATGATTTGAGCCGATTCGATGGTCAGGAACATCGGGTAGGAGCGTTTTCGTCCGTATCCGCTTTCATCGGCGATCAGAGGCCAGAAAAGTTTCAGGCAGCTTTGAACATAACTGTTATAGGTCGTGACCTGCGGCCGGATCCCCTCACGTGACAGGATATCCTGATAGATGCTGCCGTAGTTACGCCCGGGAGTGAAAACCAACACCTGCGGCCATGCATCACCATGTTCCAACAAATAACGCACCCGTTCTGCGGCAGCGGTCGTTTTCCCGCATCCGGCTTTTCCCGAAAGCCAGATACGGGAAGAAAAAGGGGAAGAAATCAGTTGAGACTGTTTTTCTGAAAAATTCATAACATTTTTCATTACATAGTACGAAGTACGGAGTAAAGAGTACACCACAAGTATTCACTTCACTCCATGCTTCTCACTCCTCACTCCTCACTGATCCTATCCTTTCCAGGTGATGAAGTCCTTCAGGTTGGAACCGCCGACAAATTCCGAAAGGATGGAGTTTGCCGGGACCAGGTTCAGATCCAGCGGTTTGACCCATTCCAGGAATGCGAGCAGCCGCTTCGCTTCCACATGTTCCGAAGTACCGTGCGGGACCATGCGCAGGGCAATATCTGCCAGATTCTTCAGCGCGGAGACTTCATATACCAGTGAGGTGTTGATGAGCATATCTGCCAGGTTCTGATAGGGATTGATATATTTCCGTTCCCCGGCCCGGACCGATTCCCAGCGTGCAATGGTTGCTGCGGCACTGTAGCCCCGGTCACGGAAATCCCTCACGATGCGGCGCAGCAGGCGGACATCCAGCGTGGAAACACGGTTGTAGCGGTCCATATTAATTTGTGTCATGGGGGCGACGAAGATGCGGTAGATGTTTTCCGGATCCAGATGTTCCTGCATGACCGGGTTCAGTCCGTGAATGCCTTCCACGATCAGGATCTGATTTTCCTTCATTTGCAGCACCTGTCCGGGAACGGACTTGCCGCTGACAAAATCAAAACGCGGCAGCTGAACGGCTTCACCCTCGATCAGACGTTTGATACAATCCTGAAACAGTGGAATGTTCAGCGCGTTTACGGTCTCGAAATCATAATCTCCGTTTTCATCCCTTGGCGTCAGTTCCCGGTCAAGGAAAAAGTTGTCCATTTCGATCGGGATCGGTGAAATACCATGGGTCAGCAGCTCGATGGAAAGCCGTTTGGAGGATGTGGTTTTACCGGAGGATGAAGGACCGGCGATCATGACGACTTTGATCTTGTCCCGATGTTTGGCAATCGCTTCAGCGGCTTTGGTGAACTGACGGTTCTGCAGCGATTCAGAGACCAGGATCAGGTCCTCAATTCGTCCTTCATCAATGGCTCTGTTGATGGAGCTGAGCATGTGAATGTTCAGGTTTTTCTGCCAGCTGCTGTATTCCTCAAAAATAGGCCGCATCCGCTTGTATTTTTCCAGCGCACCGATTTGCATATTGCTGCCGGTGGTCGGGTGCCGCAGCAGGAACTGATTTTCCCGTCCTGCATCCTCCAGACGGAAGAATTTGAGATAGCCGGTAGAAGGGACCATGTACCCGTAAAAGTAGTCCTGAAAATCGTCCAATTTGTAGGTTACCAGATAGGATTTTTTGCGGTAATTCAGCAGATCACATTTGTCCGCCTGATGTTTGGATTCAAAAAGCGCCTTGGCATCCTCCAGCGGGATCTCTTCCCGGATGATGGGATGGTTGGCTGCAGCCAGGTGCCGCATTTCTTTTTCAAGAGCGTGCCGGTCTTTTGTGGTGAATGCCTGCGGCCCATCGACCTTGCAGAGGATCCCTCCGCCGTTGATGGAATGCTTCACCTCCAGGTTATATCCGGGAAAGCGTTTTTCAAAACAGGCTGCCATCATGTAAACCAGGGAGCGTTTGTAGATGACCTGTCCTTTTGAGTCGGACATGGTCACGGGTTCCACGCGCACACTGGTGTTCAGCCAATGCCGCAGCTCCCGCAGTTCTCCGTTCACGATCCCGGCCATCAATTCCGATTCCAGCTCAGGTGTCAGGATGTCCAGAAATTCTTCCAGGGTACTGCCGCGGGGCCCTTCGATCAGACGACCGTCCGGAAGTTCCACCTGGATCATTGCAGAAGGTTCAGAAAATTTAAATGCTCCCATCATCGCCCTCCTTCCGGGAATCGGGAATAACTGTACCGATCAGCTTTCCGTCCTGCCGTCCGGTGATACGGACCGAATCAATTCGGTTGCGAACCGGAGACGGAAAGACTGTTTTTACTGTCAGATAATTTTCGGAAAGCCCGTAGGTTTCCCACTGACCGTCGGGCAGTTGTTGGGTGGATTCCCAAAGGACCTGACGGGTCGATCCGATAAATGAGGATTCAAACTGCAGCGTTTTGAGCGCAAACAGATCACGCAGCTGTTTCGCACGTTCTTTTTGTACTGCCTTCGGGACCTGATTCTTCATGCGGGCAGCCGGTGTTCCCGGACGCGGCGAATAAGGGAAAATGTGCCCTCCCGCAAAAGGAATCGATGCGGCGAAAGCCATGGTCTCCGCGTGTTCTTCGGCAGTTTCTCCCGGGAAGCCTGCAATCACATCCGTCGTGATGGCAAAGGCGGGGTTGACAGAACGTGCCGTTTCTGCCAGGCGCCGGAATTCGCTGAGTGTGGTCCGTCGGGCCATGCGTTTCAGTACTGAATCGGAGCCGGACTGCAGCGGCAGGTGAAAATGCGGACACATGCGGGGGTTCTCCCACAGATGCAGGAATCTGTCGGAAAGGTTCCACGATTCCAGGGAAGAGAGCCGGATACGCGGGATGTCCGTCTCTTTCAGAAGAAATTCGATCAGATCCGCCAGTTCTTCACCCGGGGCCAGATCCAACCCCCAGGCGCCCAGGTTCACTCCGGTCAGTACGATCTCTTTACCGCCGGCACGGATGGCGGACTGTACGTCATGTAGTACTCTTGCTTTCTCAACACTGCGGGCCTTGCCGCGGACCAGATGGGTGACGCAGAAGGTGCAGTGATTGTCGCAGCCGTCCTGGACCTTGATGAAGGCTCTTGTCCGGGCGTGGACACCGGGCAGGATCACCCGCTTCAGCGGTTCTGTGTCAAAATCTGCTTTTTCCGAGCCTAAAACGGCAGCCGTCAGGTCATCTTTTTCTGCATTGGGGATCACCTGTATAACACCATCCATGGCAGCGGCTTCACGGGGTTCCATGGAGCTCCAGCATCCGGTCACCACCACCCGGGCTCCGCCCTTAGCGGCATTGCGTATCTTGCCGCGGGAGTCGGATGCAGCGGCAGCCGTTACCGAGCAGGTGTTGACGACTGCCATGTCCGCAGATTCCGCGTCCGGGACGATCTCATGTCCCAGTGCGCTGAACTGCGCCGCATAGCGCTCGATTTCTGCCTGGTTCAGGCGGCAGCCGATGGTATCGAAGAAAACACGCATGACCGGCTATTTCTTCCCCAATTCCTTTGTTTTCTGCAGGCAGGCGATCATGCCTTCGGTGACTGCAGTGCGCAGGCCTTCCTTTTCCATTGCTGCGAGGGCGGCTGCTGTGGTGCCGCCGGGGGAGGTGACCTCGTTTTTCAGGATCACCGGATGTTTTCCGGCTTTTTTCATATAGTCAGCCGAGCCGGAAACCGTTTGCAGCACGATCTTTTCCGAAAGGGCGCGGGGCAGCCCAAGCTGTACCGCTGCATCGATCATGGATTCGATGAACAGATAAACATAAGCCGGTCCGGAACCGGAGACGGCTGTCACCAGATCCAGGTCGGACTCTCGGGTCACTTCAAACTGCATTCCGAGAGCGGAGAGAATTTCCTGTGCCAGGCTTTTCTGTTCGGGAGTGACCGCGTCGGTCGCGAACCATCCGCAGACACCTTCTCCGATCTGTGCCGGCGTGTTCGGCATAATGCGCACGACCCGGTCAATGTCCAGATCATCCAGATAGCGGCTCACCGGAACACCTGCCACGATGGAAAGCACGAGCGCCTCCGGAGATATCTCATTTTTAATTGCGTGCAGGGCTCCCTGCAGGAACTGCGGTTTGACTGCCATCAGGACTGCGTCTGCATGTTTGACGGCCTCTGCGTTGGATACTGCGATATTGACACCCAGGCGCTGCTTCAGTTGTTCGCATTTTGAGCTGTCCGGGTCGCTGATGAAGATCTCTTCAGCCTTCAGCACATGATTATTTATGATCCCGGTGATGATGGCGCTGCCCATCATTCCGGCACCGATCACTGCAAATTTCATCATTTCACCTCCTGTGATCTTATCGGATGACCACAGTATTTTTTTCGTACCATGAGGCTACAGGTGCATTGGGTTCCGGATATTCGGAGAGCTCCATGTAGAAAAGCACATATGGGCGGTAGGGAAAACGCTTCAGTACGGCATCCTCTACCGAAGGATCCTTCAGAATTTCCAGCCGCTGTTTGTAGGTGTGCCAGTAATTTCCCATTTCCGTGCTGCGGTAGGAGCGGAAGGCGCTGATACTGGTGGTGTCATACCATTTGATTTGGGTCATCCCAAGAGCGAATATCATCAGCATGAGCAGGAGAAAAACCATACTATAAGATCCCCGTCCTGCTGCCGGGAAAAACCGTTCCGGCAGGGAATCTTTCTGAATCAGCCAGCCGATCCAATAAAACAGGTTGAATATCGCCAGGAACAGCATTCCGAAGAAAATAATATTGGTGATCCTGCCCAGGTGATCCAGGTTATGCTCCGTCATCGCATAAATCGGCGGATAAAACATTACGGCTGTCAGGCAGATCGAATAGAGCGTCACGAGCAGCGGATATTCAAAACGGATTTTTGTATGAACAGCGATCCGCCATAAGACAGGAATCAGTGCAAGGATCAATGCCCATACCGGAATCGAAACCCATTTTCCGAGGGAAAGCGCGGCTTCCCGGAAAGAAAGCCATACTGCCTCAAGCAGTCCCGGCTGCGCAAAGTAGGTCTGCCGGGCAGAGTTTCCGGGAGCGGCTACGTTCAATCCGAATGAGACCATATAGCAAAAAACCGGGATCATCATCGGTTTCCAATCAGAACGTTTCTTCCACAGCAGAAATGCTTCCATGCTCACCAGCACGACCGCTGTCGTCAGTCCCGTCACCAGGTTGCCCCCGCCGACGATCAGGAACAGAAGACTGGCCGCTGTCAGCCTGCCGGTCCCGCGTTCTCCCTCTTTGCGCAGGAGAAAACGCAGTAAAACCGCAAAGGCCAGGGCCGAGAAACTGAAGAAAAGCGTGTAATATACCGCGCCCGTGTACCAGTAGATCCCCTGGCTTGCCCGGGGCAGGAACTGTGTGCACAGGATCGTCCAGACGGCAGCGATGATGCAGCATTCCGCTTTCGGCGCATTGAAAAGTCTGCCGAATACCGTAAAAACCAGATAAAAGTTTCCGGCCAGCAGCATGGCAAGGACCAGCCAGGGACCGATTTGATAATATTGTTCACCGAAGATCATCGGGTTCAGTGTGAACAGAAAAATCGCACTGAAAGTTCCCTGCCAGCCGAAGTACAGGTCATAGACACGGTCCCAGGCTGCCT
>CAYWGX010000154.1:1423-6872 GCA_964457635.1 uncultured Leptolinea sp. | reverse complement strand
CGGCGGACATCACGACACAAAGGACAAGGGTGAGCCATTGCAAAATTTTGTTTCCAGATTTCATAAATGATCTCCTTACTTTGGTTTTACCGCCGGCCATCCCTGCCGGCCCGGTTCATTAACAAATTCTATTCTTTCCTTAAGAAAGTACTGATTAAATATGTGCCAGCGGGGCCGGTTGCCCGGAGTCACCGTATGGTGACGGAAGGAACCGTCCCCAACGGCACATTAAATCGTCGTTTCCTTAAGACAAAAATTTCCGTAAATTTCTTTAATCCTTTTACAATACTACCATAATTTTCCACAGATGTGATAATAAGTTTGAATTTTCCTTAAAAAAGAGACCCAATGGACAGTGGGCAGTGGACAGCGAGCCGCCGGACTGTTCCGGCTGCCATCTTTTTACTTCAATCACGGTACTGCAATGTTTCATGCTGCTATAACGCTGAACAATATAAAAAGTTCCGATCAAAATAAGAAATCAGAAATCAGAAATATCTGACTGTTTTCTGTATTTCTTGATCCGTCCTCGAAACTCTTGACCCTTAACTCTTAACTCTTAACTCTTCATTCTTCATTTCTTTTTTCTTATTTCTTATTTCTGATTTCTCTTACCTGTACACGCCCGGGTCGAGGGCGAGGGCGGCGAAAAGGATGCGCTCGTCCTCGGGGAGCTGATAAAGAAGGCCGAAACGGCTCTGACGGATGCGCAGCTGCTCCGGCACGGCGATCTGCCGGAAACTCCCACCCGCAGTCACATACTGGACCGCGTCGTGCTCCGGATAGCTCCCGCTGATGAAATAGAGGACCTGATCGGTCACGGCATTGCGGATCTCCAGCGTCTGCGGATCGATCTCGGCCCGGATCAGGTGTCCGAGCCTGGTCAGTCCCCGGTCGGCTGACCCGTTATAGTCAATGATCCAGACGTTGTCCGGCTCGATGGGCAGATATCCGTCCGGGTCCGGCTCCATCCCGGCAGCACGGGAAGCTGCGATGGCATCCGTGAGCAGCCCGGTGTCCCCGACAGTTTCCGGAATATGACGGGAATTATTACCGTAAAACTCGCGGTAAAGCCCAACGTTGTTCCAGTCTGCCTCCCAAAGGTAGCGCCGGTCATTGACCGAAACCAGCTTTGCCTCCCCGGGCAGGAAATCCAGGATCCCCCCGTGCAGGGCGGCTTCCCCGGCATTGCGGGGGTCATAGAAGGAGCGGTTCATGATCTCTGTGACCGCCCGGTTGTTCTGCAGGTTGAGCAGCAGGATCACGCTGAAGGCGGCCACGCAGATCACCTGCTTCCCTGCGGAGGGCCTGATTGCAGTCAGCGCCCAGACCGCCAGCGCCGCCAGGCCGTAATACTGCATATACACCGGCAGATAGCCCAGCCCCGGCATCAGCTGTCCCTGATAACGTTCGCTCATGGCGACAGTGATCATGGGGAGGACGGCGAAGGATAAACCGAGAATCAATAAAGGTAAATGAAGAATGAAGAATGAAGAATGAAGATCATCCGACGCTGATCGTTTTGTGCTGCAGGACGGGATCCTCCGGATGATATAAAAACAGCCGAAAAGGATCAGGATGTCGGTCAGCCGGACGGACTTCAGGAAGGAGAGGAAGTCGTAGTTCATGAAGGTAGCGGTGGGGTAAGAATGGCCCAGCACCGCTGCCTGATAGCCGGCGGAATAAAAGCTCAGCGGCAGTCCGGCCGCGAGCTGCCGGAGTGCTGTGCGCACAACACTTTGCGGATCGAGGCTGAAGGCCACCCCGGCATAGGTGTCGCGGACAAAGAGACGGCGGACCACGAAGACCCCCGCCAGCATCAGGAGGGTCAGGCCGATAAAAAGCAGGCTGTCCCGCAGCGCCCGCAGGAAGTTCCTGCGCTGCACCCAAATCAGCACACAGATCATCGCCAGGAACGGAAAGCATACCTCATAGGTCAGCAGTCCCAGCGCAAAGAAGCCCAGGCTGAGCACAAAACAGCTGCGCTTCCCGCCTTCCAGCCAGCGGTGCAGGAACAGTGCGCAGAGCAGCATCTCCGCGGTGAGGACCTGCATCAGGCTGTAAAATCCGCTCACCGGGTCCTGGTAGACCCGCGTCTGCAGCATCAGCGGGATCAGAAGCATCCCCAGCCGGGCCTTCCCGCGGGAAACGCCGTATTCCATCAACACATTGCGGAAAATCAGCTGGTCGGCAAGGATGGTCAGGATGATGAGGATCTTGTAAAGTGAGACATTTTCAATGTAGAAGTAGAAATAATAATAAACCGAGAGAATATTGATGCGTCCCAGTTCCAGGTATTTGCGCATGAAGTCCAGCACGTGGGTCAGGGTGGGGATGGCATCCTTTTTCTCCGCCAGGTAGGCGGTGGAGTTCAGGGCATCGTCCCAGTAGTAGCCGGAGCGGATCAGCATGGAAAGGGAGGCGGCCGTCAGCAGCAGGATCAGGGCTTCAATGCCGTAATTGAGGAGCAGGGAACGAGGATCAAGGAACAAGGAACGAGCGTTTTGTTTTGAGGAGCGGGCAGTGCGGTCTTCATTGGGCATGGATGTATCCGGGTTTGAAACATGAGAATGCAGCAGGAGCAGCCAGAGCAGACCGGCGATGCCGAGGGTCCAGAAGATCCAGCCGAGATACGTCCCGCCCAGGAAATGCAGGAAGCCCAGCCTCCCCGGAAAGCGTTCATAAAGCAGCCGCATCCCCCCGAGCAGGATGAGAAAAAGAGGAAGAATATATTTTTTCAGATTATTCATTAATAAATACTTTTATATCTGTTCAGTCCTATAAATTCTGAATATGAAAGTTATCCGCACATTATCAGCGCAGCAGGTGGACGGTTCCACAGTGCCGGCTTCGCGGCAGCAGCGAAACCGTCCCCGTGTGCTTCATATTCAGAATTGATGGTTCAAACCCTTGTTAAGGGACAATGCGGACATTTCCCGGAGCTCCCTACATCCTATCTCCTACATCCTTATTCCTTATTCCTTGTTCCTTACTCCTTATTTTTTTATCAGCGCAATCGAATCAAAGCGGATCGCCTGTTTCTCCTGCAGTTTATACAATGTCCCGTCCTTTGTCTCCCGGATCAGCCAGGCATCTTCGATCGGCAGGCGGGTCCACTGTTCATCCCGGGTCAGGTAATTGACCAGGACGCCCTTTTGGTTCTCCCCGCTGACGAACAGATAGACCTCCGAGACCATCTCCTTGTCCGTGGTGCCGTTCTCGAAATCAAACCCGGTCCCGCGCAGACGTCCGCACCTGGCAAAACCGCCCCGCTCATCCCCGTCATAAGAAATGATGACCGTGTTCTTGGGATTCACATAGATGGAAGGGTCGCTGCCCCGGAATGTTTCCGTGTAATCCGCCGCGCTGACCGCGTTGACGGCCGAGCGGGCGTTGAGCGAATAAAACTGACTCTGATAGGGCTCTTTGGCCCAGCCGTGTTCCCAAAGGGAATAGGGATTTTTGCTGATGACGGTCAGGCCCTCCGTCCCGCCCAGGATGCCGGCCTGCAAGGCCGCTTCCCCGGTTTGGCGCGGATAACGGAAGATGTCATTGAGCATCTCATTGATGCGGCGGTTGTCCTGCGCGTTGATGAGCAGGATCATGCAGCAGATTCCGCTCAGGAGCAGCCGGGCCGTTCGGGCATGCAGCCGCCGGGTGACCAGGCTGTACAGTTCATAAAGTAGCATGGCCATGCCGAAGCAGGAAAAATAAACCGGGATATAAGCCAGCCCGGGGTGCAGATCTTCCTGATATTTGATGCTGAGGGAGATCACCAGGCCGGGCAGCAGCCACAGCAGCAGGCCGAAAAACAGCCGGTAAGGCGAGAAGTTCTCACGCTCTTTCTTCGGGGCTCCCGTCAGGATCAGGCACAGGATGGCACAGCAGAGAAGGTCCGGCCAGCGGATGGCGCTGAGAAACCCGCCCAGGGAGGTGTTGAAGACATCCTGCCAGAGGGTCCCCCGCCCGAAGATGTCCACTTCGTACCCGGAGCTGCGATAGTTCAGCGGGAAAGCTGCCCCAACCTGATAGGAGAAGGTCCGCAGGATCACGGGAATGTCCAGGCCGAAGGAGGTGCCGTTGTAGGCGGTCTCTTCGGTGATGTTGGTCCGCAGTGCCATGGAAAGCCCGAAGATCAGCACGGCTGCGAGGATAAAGGGCGCCATGCGGCGGAGGGCTTTGACAAGATCCTTTTCCTGCTCGAGGGCAGGGACCAGGAAGAGCAGGGTCAGCGGGAAAAACATCTCATAGGACATCAGCCCCATGAGGAAAAAGAGCAGGGAACAGACCAGCTGCCGGGTTTTCCCTTCCCGAAGCCAGCGGAGAAAGCAGATCATGGCGCCCATCAGTTCGCAGAACATCACCTGCATCAGCCCGTAATAGGAGTTCAGGGGGTCGTGATAGAGGCGGAACTGGAAACAAAGCGGGACCAGCAGAAGCATCGCAGCAGGCAGGGAGCTGTTCCGGCTCCACAGGCGCAGGAAGCGGAAGAAGAGGAAGCCGTTCAGCAGGCTGAGGACCACCAGAAAGACTTTGTAGACCCGGACGTTCGGCATGAAGTAGAAGACCGGGAAATGGAAGGTGGCGAAGGGATTGATGCGCCCGATGCGCAGGTATTCGACGATCTCTTTCCATATCCGGGCAAAGACGGATTCACCGGTCAGGCGCAGGGACTGGGCCTCGACGGAAAAGAAGGCGTCGTCCCAGTTGAAACCTCCGCTGAGGACCGGCTGAAGCTGGATGAACATCACCAGCAGCGCCGGGATCAGCAGATGTTTTTCCCGGATTGCGGGGATGAATCCCGCGGGAAGCAGCTCGTCCAGCCACAAAGCGGCGCCTGCCCCAAAGGCGAGCAGGGGGAGCGGCATCCAGCGGGAGAGGAACATCCGCAGGGGATCCGGGAGGGCGCTGTATTCCGGGAGCGTTCTCCCGGTGAACCAGAGGACGGAAAAAATCAGGAACAGCGTCCCGAAGAAGGTTTTTTTATTCAGGGGCCGGAAATAGAAGCCGAGAGAAACGAGCAGCAGCGTGAGCAGCAGGACCAGAGCAGCCTGCGTCCGCGGGCCGATCACCACCGGGACGGTGGTCGCGTAGGAACTCAGGGCATTCCCCAGCAGGATGAGCCCGGCAAACAGGGCTGCGCCGGCACAGATCAGGCAGAGCGTTTTCCGCAGCGTATCTCTCATGCGGAAACTCCCGGGAAGTGAATGCCCGGCGTGCGGCCGACCGTTGTGTCGTCGTGATCCAAAATAAGACATTTGATATTCATGGAGTTCATTTTACCATAGCAGCTGCCAACTACCAACTACTAACTACTAACTATCAACTATCAACTATCAACTATCAACTACCAACTACTAACTATCAACTATCAACTATCAACTACCAACTACTAACTATCAACTATCAACTACCAACTACTAACTATCAACTATCAACTATCAACTAC
>CAYWGX010000154.1:0-1323 GCA_964457635.1 uncultured Leptolinea sp. | reverse complement strand
TAACTATCAACTATCAACTATCAACTACCAACTACTAACTATCAACTATCAACTATCAACTAATATATACCACTTCCGTGGGGTTATTGATCCGCGGGATGAACACGGTGTTGGAAAGTCCCCGGCTGATGACCAGTCTCCCCTCGTGGACCCCGGAGGTGAGCTTCGGGAAGACCCCCTGCCCCGGCGCGTAGAGTCCTATGGTCTCCCGGTGAAGAGGGGAATAAAAGCGCCACTGTCCGCCGTGACAATGCCCGGAGAAGATCAGGTCGATCTTCCGCTCCCGGAGGTAAAGCGGGTAATATTCGGGATGGTGGCAGAGGAGGAGCTTAAACCCTTCCTGTTTCTCGAATTCATCCAGCCAGTCCAGCTGCGGGGGTTCCTTTCTGCGGAGTTCACGGAGCGGGATTTCTGGATAGATTCCTTCGCCGCTGTGCTGAGCCCGGAAGTCCCGGTATATCCGGCAGCAGGTGGAGCTCAGTCCGCCGATGACAAGACCCCGGTGGGAGGCCCAGCGGTTGTCGAGCAAGGTCACGCCTGTTTCCCTGATGATCTTCAGATCGGCTTTGCAGAGCATGTACTCATGATTCCCGAGGCTCACAAAGGTGGGAGCGAGAGATGCACAGCCGCGCAGCAGCTTGATGGCACGCCGGTTTTCTTTGATTTTCAGTCCCTTTTTCTCCGGCATGTCGCCCAGAATGAAGTCACCGGCGACGGTGATGACTTCCGGGGCGTGTTGCTGCAGTGATTCCAGCACCGGGTCCGGGTCCGAATTGTGAAAATCCGCCAGCAGCGCAATGCTGAGGGGGGAATTCAATTTGTTATATTTCTTAATCAAATGATTCGATTTCATTTATTCAGAATATTCTCTTTTTCTTTTTTCAAACAGAAATCAGCAAAACCACAATATTTACATTTCCAATGATCTAAACATAATGGTGGTAATCCATTTTCTTCAGGATTTTCATTCTGAATCCTTTTTATTTGTGTTAATAAGTTTGCTCGAAGTTCATCAGTGTATTGAATATATTCTTCATGATTAACATATTTGATAACACCATGTGATGGTCGTTTTCCGGTATTTTCTTCTATAAGCAAACAATAAGCAGCTAATTGCAGTCTGTGAGATGGATAAATACGGCCTGTATAAATAGTACTTTTGTGTTCTATTGGAATGATATCTCCATTTCTGTCAATTGTTATATCCGGTTTTCCTTTTACCCCATATTTTTCACAGTAATAAGTCTTTGTTTTTTTTCATTATCGCCTATTTACACCGAGAATCTCTGCCGCCCTTCCATGAGACATAGTCAGATCCTGAAT
>CAYWGX010000153.1:0-6902 GCA_964457635.1 uncultured Leptolinea sp. | reverse complement strand
AACGACAATGTACGATTCGAATATTGTTGGATATAATAATACGACAAGTGGTTTGTCCACATCGACTGCCTGTGCAACGAATGCGGCAACTGCGCAGTCTTCTGCCCGTATGATGGGAAACCGTTCCGTGACAAGATCACCGTTTTCTCTGACCGGGTTTCGCTGGATGACAGCACCAATCAGGGCTTTGCCAATCTGGGTGACGGCAAATACGCCATCCGCTGGAATGACGTGGTATGCGAATGCACCCTCGATGAGATTCCGGCAGATCTGCAGGATGTTATCAAAGCTTACGAAGCATAGCAATTCTGAATATGAAGCACATGGGGACGGTTTCGCTGCTGCCGGGAAGCCGGCACTGCGGAACCGTCCCCGTGTTGCGCCAATAATGTGTGGTTAATTTTCCATATTCAGAATTCCTGTACGAAGCACAAATTAGTATTGGGTTTATAATAGAAAACGGCAAGCAATTGCCGCTGTCTATTATATTGGTGAATTATGTTGAAAAGTGCTGCTGTGATTCAGGCTGCGGGGAAAGGCAGCCGTTTCCATTCTAATCAATACAAATTACTGACGCCGGTGGATGGTGTTCCGATGATTTTGCGTACACTGGAGCCGGTGTTGGATGCCGGCTTTGATGAGATCATCGTGGTGATCGGTGCTCATGCGGATGCGATGAGGCAAATCCTGCTGGATTATCCGGTGAGAATTATTGAAAATAAGAATTGGAAAAAGGGACAATCTACTTCCCTGACCGCAGGCGTCCGGGCTGCTGCAAATTCATCTGACCGAGCCTGTCTTCTGTTGGGGGATCAGCCTTTCCTGAAAACCGAAACGCTTCAGGCACTGCTGGATGAAGCGGATCGCTTCCCGGAAGAGATCATTGTACCTTTTTATGAAGGAAAACGCGGTAATCCGATCATTGTTCCGGCATGCTTTTATGAACAGCTTTTGGAATTGACCAAAGGGGATGAGGGTGGAAAGAAATTGCTGAAAGAAGCGGGATATCGTGTTTTTTCTGTAGAGGATTCCGCTGTTTTACGGGATATCGATACGATGGAGGATATGAAAAATCATGGATGATACTTTGTTCTGGCTGATCGAAACAAATTTCTGGAAGATCGAAAACGGGGAGATCCATTGTCTGGACTATGGAACGAAGTCAATTGCAGATACCTCAAAATATACGCCGCTTGGTTCCTATACATCGTTCAGAACCTATGACAGCTTCGGCGTGCTCCGTCTTTCTCAGCATCTGGACCGTCTGGAGAAAACAGCACAATTAGCGGGCTTTGATATTTCTCTTGATAAGCAGGCATTAAAAGATACGCTGACAACTTTGATCGCCTTTGCACCCATCGGGGAAAAACGTGTCCGCGTCACCATTGACCTGGAAAAAGAGATCGGCACGGTCTATGTCGCCATGGAACAGCTGGCAGTTCCGGCACCGGAAAAATATGAACAGGGAATTGTCTGTCAGACCACAAGAGCTCATCGTGAAAATCCCAAGGCCAAGCTCAGCAGTTTTCTTTCCCGTGCGGAGGATATCCGCGAACAGGAAAAGAATGACTTTGACGAGATTCTGATGGTTTCACCTGAAGGTAATCTCCTGGAAGGGTTGAGCAGTAATTTCTTCGGTATCATCGGCGATACGGTCTATACGGCGGAAGAAGGTGTTCTTTCCGGCACGACCCGTGATTTTATCCTTCATCTTGCCTCCGGTCTGGGTATACCGGTCGAATTCATTCCCGTAAAAAAGGATGCGATCCCGGAACTGAACGAAGCCTTTATCTCCAGTACAAGCCGGTCGATCCTGCCGATAAAATCAATTGACGGGATCCCGATGAAAAAGGAAGTCCCCGGTCCGGTCACAAAGCAACTGATGAACAAATTTGCAGAGGAACTCTCCGCAGGGATCGAAAAGATTTATAATTGAGGCAGAAGAACAGGTACTTTTGACTCAGGGAGATATAAGATGAATGCAGACAGGAATGCCGTGACATTGATGATAGATTCCGGGATCGGAGGTTTATCAGTCCTTGCGCTGGCCCATCTGCGGCTTCCCGGTGAGGATTTCATCTTTTACGCGGATGCCGGGAATGCTCCCTATGGGGACAAAACCCCGGCGGAAATTCGCACACTGCTTCACAGGATCCTCGAACAGCAAAAAGATGTTCCTCTCAAGGCTATCCTGCTGGCCTGCAATACGGCTACCTCAGCGGCTGCTGCGCTGCTGCGGGAAGAATTGGATATTCCGGTGATCGGGATGGAACCGGCACTGAAACCCGCAGTGCTTGAAAGTGAGGGACAGATCATCGTGATGGCTACCGCCCTGACGATTCGGGAAGAAAAATTCCAAAAACTTCTGGCGCAATTCGGTCAGGGCCGGGATATCGTTCCGCTGCCATGCCCGGGGCTGATGCAGCTGGTCGAAAAAGATCCACAGGGTGCCGGAACGGAAGCTTATATCCGGGATATTCTGGCTCCTTATGAACATACGATGAAATCACTGGTCTTGGGCTGTACACATTATGTCTTTCTGCGCCCGCTGCTGAAAAAGCTGTATCCCGATACGCTGCTTTTTGACGGCAATGACGGTGTTGTCCGGCACCTGGAGAATGTGCTGCGGAGCCGCGATGCACTCGGCGGGAATGGCAGCGTTTCAATCGGTAATTCCTTCCCGGATTTTGAATCCCGATTGGCATATCACCGGAAATGTACGGAGATGTTTGGGTTCTGTACACAAATGTATACCAAAGATTCGCATTCCGTTAGATAAATGTTTATTCCAAGAGTATAATCACACTGTTGTTTTTACATCATAAATAAGACAGAAATGAAATAAGTCAGGAGACCGAAAATGGCTTTTCTTCAAGTTCAATTTTTCTCATCAGCATTGAATGTTGCCTCCACCGTGAACGTGATTCTTCCCGAAGCTGATCAGGGCATCGGGATGGACGGCTCAGCAGGGAGTGATTTGCCGGATGTGCTTTACCTGCTTCACGGTTACAGCGACGACCATTCCATCTGGATGCGCAGAACATCCGTGGAGCGATATGCGGCAGCTCACAATCTGGCCGTGATCATGCCTGCCGTGAATCACAGTTTCTATTGCAATGAAGTGTTCGGAGAAAGATACTGGGATTATGTCAGCGAAGAACTGCCTCAGGTCATGCACCGCTTTCTGCGCCTGACTGATGATCCGGATCGCACCTTTGTTGCCGGGCTGAGCATGGGCGGGTATGGTGCCATGCGTCTGGCTTTAACCTGTCCGGAGCGTTTCGGTGCTGCGGCCAGCTTCAGCGGGTCCGTTGATTTATGCGATCTTTTTTCCTGGGAACACAATGCAAGCGAATTGATCCGTATTTTTGGCGATGATAATCATGAGATACGCGGTACTGATGTGGACACCTTCGAACTGATGAAGCAAAATGCCGGGGCTGAGCGTAAACCAAGACTCTATGTCAGTTGCGGTACAGCGGATTTTCTTTATCATCAGCAGGGCCCCTTTGTTTCTGCACTGAAAATGAACGGCTGGGATGTGACCTATGTCAAGAAAAAAGATGCTGTTCACGAGTGGGGGTTCTGGGATGAGCAGGTCCGTGCTTTTATTGATTTTATCTATGGTGCGTAATTAAAACGACGTAAGGAAAGCTTTTATGATCGGATTAGGCACATTGATCAACACCGGAGCGATTGCAGCCGGCGGACTGGCCGGGCATTTTTTCGGTAAGATTTTTAAAGAAGATCAGCAGGAAGCTATCACGAAGTCTAACGGGGTCGCGGTGCTGTTCATCGCAATCGCCGGTGCAATGGAAGGAATGCTGAAGATCGAAAACGCTGCGCTTGTCAGCGGGAAAGCCATGCTGATCACGATCTGTATCGCGCTGGGGACAATCATTGGTGAATTGATTGGGATCGAAAACGGTTTTGAACGCTTCGGGGAATGGCTGAAGATCAAATCCGGTAATGCCAAAGATGCCGGTTTTGTGGATGCTTTTGTGACTGCCTCTTTGACGGTCTCTATTGGTGCAATGGCCATTGTCGGGTCGATCGAGGATGGTGTTCTGGGCGATTATTCGGTGCTGGCAGTGAAATCTGTGCTGGACTTTATCATCATTATCATGATGACGGCTTCCATGGGGAAGGGTGCCGGATTTTCCGCGATTCCGGTTTTTGTCTTTGAAGGCTCCATCACCCTGCTGTCCCGGCTGATCGCTCCGATCATGACGGATCTGGCGATCCAATATCTTTCACTGGTCGGCTCGATCCTGATTTTCTGTGTCGGGGTCAATCTGGTGTGGAAAAAACAATTGCGTGTAGCCAATATGCTCCCGGCTGTGGTTTTAGCTGTGATTGCAGCCTATCTTCCGATCAGTTTCTGATGGTTGCACCCGAACCGCCTGAGGTTATCTGCCTGAATCAATTATGTGTGCGATAAAAACCTATCCACCGGGAACACTGGGAAAGTACGATTATGTGGTGCTGCTGAGCCGCTATCAGGGAAAATACCTGCTGAGCCGGCACAAAGCTCGAAGTACCTGGGAACTGCAGGGTGGCCATATTGAGCCGGGAGAAACACCGCAGCAGGCTGCCGGACGGGAGCTTTTCGAAGAATCCGGGGCACTTTCTTTTGATCTGATCCCGCTTTGTGATTACAGCGGAGAGGAGCCAGGGAAAAACAATCCGGGTTCCGGTATGGTGTTCAGTGCGGTGATCCATGAAATCGGACCGCTCCTTGACTGTGAGATGGCTGAGATTCATGCCTTTGATATTCTGCCTGAAAACCTGACATATCCTCAAATAACTGCTGCGATAATGTCTGAATTCATGTCCTGAAGAGTTCCGTTTTTGTAATTTTATTGACAGACGAAAATATTTATGATAAGATATTGAAAGTTAAATAAAACTAACTCTTATTTACGGTTCATTCGAACCGTAAATAAAAATCAAATAGTTAGTTACATCTAATTATGAGAGGGCAAATGTCTGAAGAACTTGTGATCCGTCACTGCGCACCTACGATGGCAAACATCAAAACAGCAAATTTGTTCAGCGGAACATTTGCTGACCGCAAAGAGATGTATGATGAAGTGCGCAATTTAAACCATCGTCTGAAGGGAAAAGGCATACGCATTTTGCCGTTGTATTTTGATAAGGGCAGGGGATTGATCTATGTTTACCGGCCGGGAAAACTTTCGAGGGATCTGCAAAGCTGTAAAGCCTGTCAGCTGCTGAAATCCTGCGGTTATCCCTGCAGTGAACAGAATGAATGTCTGCGGCACCTGATGCAGCGCCTGAAGGAGTCCGGTGAATTCCCGCATGAAATCGGGTTGTTCCTTGGCTATCCTCCGGAAGATGTGGACGGATTTATCAACAGGCGTTCGGAATGCAAATGCTGCGGATGCTGGAAGGTTTACGGGAATGTGGATGAAGCTCAGCGCCAATTCGCGAGATTCCGAAAATGTTCCGATTTGTATTGGAAGCAGTGGAAAATGGGGAAAAGCATAGAGCGTTTGACGGTTCATGCCGGTAATTGATCGTAATTATTCCCTGCTGTCAGGGTGAAATTTTTACAAAAAGAAAGAGAGTTGTTACGAATGAAAATCGCAGTTGTTTATTGGAGCGGTACCGGAAATACGGAAGCAATGGCCAATGCCGTCGCGGATGGCGTAAAAGAAAACGGCGGAGAAGCTGTTCTGCTGAATAACATAACAGCGGATGAGCTTTCTGCTTATGATGCATTTGCCTTCGGCTGTCCGGCAATGGGCGCGGAAGAACTGGAAGAAAGTGAATTTGAACCTATGTTCTCGGCTATCGAAGGCAGCCTGAACGGGAAAAAGGCAGCATTGTTCGGGTCCTATGGTTGGGGAGACGGCGAATGGATGCGCACCTGGGAAGACCGCTGTAAAGGTGACGGTATTGTCCTGGCTTGTGATTATGTGATCTGCAATGAAGCTCCGGATGATGATGCCGCTGCTGCCTGTAAGGCGCTTGGAGCAGCCCTGGTGAAGTAACCTTTCAAGGGAAAAAACTGATTTCTTTGGAGAACAGGATGCCGCGGCAGGTATCCTGTTTGCTTTAAAAATCAAGAGAGCGTGAAAACCATATTATAATTATCCTGAAAGAATGGTTTTTATGACGATAGCTTTACGAAAAAACAACCACATTGATGTCTGTTTGCGGGAGGATGTCCGTTCGAAGGTGACGAACGGGTTTGAACACTATCGTCTGATCCACAATGCCCTTCCCGAAAGGGATTTTGAATCTTTTTCAATTGAAGCTGAATTCCTGAATAAAAAGATTTCCGCCCCGATCCTGATCTCCTCCATGACCGGGGGAACCGAATACGGAGAGCGGATCAACCGGAACCTGGCAGAAGCTGCGGCTGTGTTGAAACTGCCTTTTGCCATCGGTTCCCAGCGCATCTATCTGACGGATACCGCGCTTAAAAACATCCCGATCCGTCAAATTGCAGGGAAAAATCTTCCGAGGTAAGCGCACAAGGTGACAGTTCCGCAACCTGATCCGTAAGGTGCGAGCTTCGCTCGTTCTGATTCGGATCAGGAGCTTCGCCCTGTGCCGGCGAAGCGGCAGCAGGAAAACCGTCCCCGTTGTGCTCCAGTGCGGGCTATGCCGGAGGCAGCAGAAACGTCTCGTCGTGCTGTCCCCGGTGTTTGACAGTGTATTTGACAATCTGGAACATCCTCATGTGAAACCGGAAAAATGACGGAAAAAGGTGGTACAATTTTCCCTGCAATTGAAGCGTTTATCTGCAGATGATGTTATAAACCAAAATACGATAACGTTTATGAACCGTCATGATTTTCGGAAAACGCTTGACATCCGGGAGAGATAAAAATTATGCTTTTTAAGCAGAGCAGAGCAGAGCAGAGCAGAGC
>CAYWGX010000152.1:1352-6903 GCA_964457635.1 uncultured Leptolinea sp. | reverse complement strand
GCGAGATCCAGCGCATGCTTCAGGCAGAGAGGGATAACTGGTTCCGGTATTGAAATCAGAAATCAGAAATAATGAAGAATGAGCACAACGGGGACGGTTTCGCTGCTGCCGCGAAGCCGGCACTGCGGAACCGTCCACTTGTGCGCTTATTTTCCTGCAATTGAGCGCACACAGGGACGGTTCTTGTGTGTCGGCTGCGCGACAACACAAAAACCGTCCCCGCGTGCTTCGTCCCCGAGTGCTTTGCTTGCAAAGGCAGCGCACGCATGGACTGCCTTTTACCCTTCACCTTCCTTCAAAGCCTTTCACCCTTCAACTTGCATCAGAAATCAGACCCTTCCTGTTTTTTGGCTAATTTAGTTATATTTAGCAAACTGAGACTATAATAGGTTACTGAATTAGATAAGGCAAATTAAAGTTTGCTTAATCTATCTGATTCAGAAAGAAACAGCAAGAGATCTGTTTCGTGAACTGTTATAAGGAGGAAGCTTTATGCTTCGATATCTGATATTGGTAACAGAAAACCTGATCGTGACCGCGATAACTGTCGGGATGCTTTACGGCTATGTCGGCAGACTCGGAAACAAGACAGGAAAGATATTTCTTTGGGCAGGGACACTGCTGGGGTTTTTAGCCTCTGTTGCTTTTGCAATCGCCAAAAACAACACCAACAAAATCCATACCGGGATGTGGAACCTGTGGATCTTCAGCATCATGACCGCTGCAGTGATCGCTTTCATGATCTTCACCATCAGAGGTGTCCAAAAGAAAGCGCCTGCCGGCACCGGCATCTGCGCGGCGGTGATCACCTTTACTTCGATTTTTTATACCTTCCCGGACGTGCTGAATTATCCCTTCACCTTCAACCTGAACGGTGCATCCGTACTTTCAACAGCATTTTTCAGCCGTTTTGTGGGCTGGCTGGCCGGCTGGCTGGTGGCACTGCTGGTTTTCCTGGGATTGAAATATCTCTGTGCAAGAATTTCACAGGATCTTGTCTGTGGAATTTTAGACATCCTTCTCGCGATGATCGCCGGTTCCCGGATGGTCCGCGGGCTCGACACCCTGCGTGTCTCCCGTGTGATCACGGACAAGAAAATCGCCCATGAGATCTTTGTGGCCGCCAAATTTGTCAATAACCAAAGCGACCTGTTTATTTATGCGGCAATGCTGCTGACAGTCTGCATTCCGTTCATCATGTTCCTGCGCAGCTTCCGCATCAGCGAACCCTATAAGAATTCTGCTGAAAGGCGCAAGCTGCTGGCCGCGAATATCAAGAATCGCAACTGGTCCATTGTCGTCATGCTGTGCTATGTGATCACGGTCTTGTGCCTGACCTGGTTCACAGCCCTGAGTACGCAGGTGGTGGAGCTTTCCCCGATCGAGGACAGCATTGTCAAAGATGACGCAGTCTGGGTCTCCTTTGACCAGGTCGCGGACGGTCACCTGCATCGCTTCGCCTGGACTTCGGAGAACGGTGTGCAGATCCGCTTCATCGTCATCAAGAAGCCGAATTCTTCGTCCTATGGCATCGGTCTGGACGCCTGCGACATCTGCGGTGAGACCGGATATTATGAAAAGGGCGGCAAGATCGTTTGCAAGCTCTGCGATGTGGTGATGAACATCAACACCATTGGCTTCAAGGGCGGATGCAACCCAAAGGTGATCGACTATAAGATCGAAAACGGCTATATCATCGTTCCGACTTATACCCTGCTCGAACACGAGAAGGATTTCAAAAAATAATTCGTCAGAGAAAGAGGACATTATGTTTTTCAGAATGATCTGGGGGGCTTTCACCCGTCAAAAACGAAAGATGCTGATGATCTCGCTGACGATCGCGCTCGGTGCGTCCCTTGCGACCGCCATGCTCAACGTCATGCTGGACGTGGGCGACAAGATCAATCAGGAACTGAAGACCTACGGGGCGAACATCACGGTCGTTCCGAAGGAAACCGCCGCATTGACGAACCTCTATGAACTGGAGGACGGCAGTGACAGCTCGACCAAAGCCTACCTGCTGGAAAGTGAATTGGGCAACATCAAAACCATTTTCTGGGCGTTCAATATTGTGGACTTCGCTCCCTTCATCGACACGCAGGTGAAGCTTGAAAGCGGAAATAACGCAAAAATCGTCGGTACCTGGTTCAATCACCATCTGGACCTGCCGACAGGGGAAAGCCTGGATGCCGGTGTGAAGAGTTTGCGCTCCTGGTGGGAGATCACCTCCGGAGACTGGCTGGATGAACAGACGGCTGAGAATGAAGATTCCTGCATGGTAGGCGTTTTGCTGGCAAAACAGGAAAATCTGAACGTCGGAGATAAGCTGAATGTGTCGACCGAACACGGGAAGAAAGAGCTGACCGTTGTCGGGATTTTTGATGCCGGCGGTGACGAAGACAATCAAATCTATGCGCCGCTGCATACGGTACAGTACCTTTCCGATGCGGAAGGCTACATGTCCAGCATCGAAGTCAGTGCGCTGACCACTCCGGACAATGAACTGGCAGCCAAGGCTGCGAAGGATCCGAACTCGCTGACCATCGCGCAGTATGAGCTGTGGTACTGCACGGCTTATGTTTCCTCCATCTCTTATCAGATACAGGAGGTTATCACGGATTCTGTGGCATCTCCTGTCCGTCAGGTGGCGGAATCGGAAGGTGCGATCCTTGAGAAGACTCAGCTGCTGATGGTTTTGATCACTATCCTCAGCCTGATCGGTTCCGCCCTTGGCATCACCAACCTGGTGACCGCCAGTGTGATGGAACGCTCTCAGGAGCTGGGGCTGATGAAAGCTATCGGGGCCACGGACGGTTCCATCACCCTGCTGGTGCTGACGGAAGTCCTGATCACCGCGATTTTCGGCGGTGTGATCGGTTATTTTATGGGTTTTGGTTTTGCCCAGATCATCGGACATACTGTCTTCAATTCCGCGATTGAAATGAAGACCATGGTGATCCCGCTGGTGGCTGTGCTGGTGGCTCTGGTGACGCTGATCGGTTCCATTCCGGCGATCAGCATGCTGATGCGGCTGCGCCCGACCGAAGTGCTGCATGGACGCTAAAGAGGGAGGTAAAAGATGAGCAAGCGAAAAATGTTTTTCAGAATGATCACGGCCTCTCTGATGCGCCGCAGGTCTCGAATGCTGGTGGCATTGCTGGCGATCGCTGTGGGTGGGACCATCCTCTCCGGTTTGGTTACCATTTACCGTGACGTTCCCCGTCAGATGGGCGCGCAGATGCGGAATTACGGTGCGAACATGATCTTTGTTCCGGCTGAGGCTGATACGAAACTGAACCTTGAACTGATCGACCGGGCTGTCAGTCTCATTGATCCGAGTCTGCTGGTGGGAGTAACCCCCTACCGCTATGAAACGGTCCGTATCCATGAGCAGCCGGTGATGGTTGCCGCGACGAATTTTGAAGGCGCGAAAGCGACCAGTCCCTATTGGCTGATCGACGGCGAATGGCCTTCCGGCAGCAATCAGCTGCTGGTGGGACAGAACATCGCCGAAACGCTGGGTCTGAAGATCGGTACCGCGGTCGCGGTGGTCTATACCCATCCCGACGCGGACCCGGATGTCCCGAATTTTGGTACGGATATGACTGTTGCAGGGATCCTGGAAACCGGCGGCTCCGAAGAGGATTATGTCTATATGTCGCTGGATGATATGTCCGGGCTGATCGGTGACACCGTTGATTTTGAAGATGAGCGCATCGACCTTGCGGAGCTGAGCATTTCAGCCTCCGGTGCTGCCCTCACGGACCTGATCGAAAAGATCGAAACCAACGTTCCGGAAGTCGCTCCCCGCCTGGTCAAGCGTGTCACAGCATCTGAGACCGCGGTGCTTTCAAAGCTTCAGTCACTGGTGTTGCTGGTGACTATCGTCGTGCTGATTTTGACGATGATCTGTGTCGCGACAACCATGAATGCGGTGGTGACCGAACGCCGCAAAGAGATCGGTCTGCGCAAAGCGCTGGGCGCTTCTGATCAGAGCATTATGGCGGAGTTCATGGGTGAAGGGCTGCTGCTCGGGTTGATCGGCGGCATCCTGGGTGTTATCCTGGGCTTTGCTTTCGCGCAGTTTGTCAGCCGGCAGGTCTTCAGCTCTTCGATCACGCTCCAGCCTATGCTGGTGCCGACGACGATTTTGGCCTCGATCCTGGTGACCGGCCTGGCTTGTTATGTCCCTGTGCGCAGTGCGACGGAAGTGGACCCGGCACTGGTGCTCAAAGGAGAGTAAATTCAAATCAGAAATAAGAAATAAGAAATCAGAAATTCGATAAGAAGATTTGATTTTGTGTCTTGAAAAAAAAGAGGAATGGATCATGAGTCTGTTAAAGGTAAACGGTATTTCAAAAATTTACGGCGATCTGAAGGCGCTGGATAATGTGAGCTTTGAGATCGATAACGGAGAATGGCTGGCGATCATGGGACCTTCCGGTTCCGGAAAAAGTACCATGATGAACATCATCGGCTGTATGGATAAGCCGACACTGGGTGAAGTCCTGCTGGACGGCAAGGATATTTCCAAACTGACAAAGAAAGAACTGACGGAGATCCGCCGGGACAAGATCGGCCTGATCTTCCAGCAGTTCCATCTGGTCAATTATCTGACCGCGGTCGAAAATGTGATGGTCGCGCAGTATTATCACAGTATTCCCGATGAGCAGGAAGCTCTGGATGCACTGGCCCGGGTCGGTCTGAAGGAACGGGCCTACCATTTGCCCAGCCAGCTTTCCGGCGGTGAGCAGCAGCGTGTCTGCATTGCCCGGGCGCTGATCAATCATCCGGAAATCATCCTGGCGGATGAACCGACCGGTAATCTGGATGAAGCTAACGAGAACATCGTGCTGGATATTTTCAAACAGCTGCATAAAGAGGGCACGACCTTGATCGTGGTGACGCATGACCCGGAGGTCGGTGATATCGCCCGGCGTATGATCCGTCTGGAACACGGTAAGATCGCCAGTGATGAGCTGAATCCGAATTTTGAAGGATAACGGTGCCTTCGGTGCATGTAAAAATTAAAAGGTAAAAAGTAAAGAGCAGAAGGTAAAGAGGAAGATGAAAAAGTTTGTTGGGATTATTATTTTGGGAATGATTTTGATCTGTCTTGCGGGGTGCGGTGGGTCGGCATCTTATAAAGACGGGACTTATACCGGTCAGAGCGCGATGTATGAGGGTGAGGATGACGGCAGCGGTGCGGGGTATGGCGTAGTTTCCCTGACGCTGAAGGATAACAAGATCACAGCCTGTGAATACAACACCTACGAGCTGGACGGCACCCTGAAGGATGAAAACTACGGGAAGAAGGACGGTGAGGTCGCTAACCAGGACTTTTATAACCGTGCCCAGCGCGCCCGCCTGGCCTGCCCGAAATATGCTGAACAGCTGGTCGCTACCGGTGACCTGAGCAAGGTGGACGGCATTTCCGGTGCAACCATCTCCTACACCGAATTCAAGGAAGCTGTCACCGACGCCCTGAATCAGGCTAAGAAATAGTTAGTAGTTGGTAGTTAGTAGTTGATAGTTGGTAGTTGATAGTTGG
>CAYWGX010000152.1:0-1252 GCA_964457635.1 uncultured Leptolinea sp. | reverse complement strand
CCGGTGCTCAATTCCGGGGTGGATGCGGTCACCGGGGCAAGTCTGGAGGTCCCGGATTCTCCCTCGGGGAATTTTTATGTTCTGATGAACAAGGCTTACCGGCACGGGACGCTCCCGGAGTGGCAGGATTTCTTTACCGAGCAGCCGGTCGGGGTGATTTTTGAGGATATCTCCTGCCAGGTGCTTGCCGGAGATGTGACCGGGAAACAGTTGGCGGAGCGTTATCAGGCGAGACTGGCGGAGAATCAGATGAAGCTGCGGCCTGAGCCGAACAGTCTGCTGCTTTCGGCGAAGATCGAGAACGGATTCTTTGATGTGTCGATTGTCTCACAGGAAATCGCTGATGCACTGAACTTAAATAAAGTTTTCAAAAGTGATGATATACTTGTGATACCGATTCAGAGTGAAAGCTAATTAGTTAGTAGTTAGTAGTTGGTAGTTGAAATCGGATGGCGCTTCGCGCCTTCATTGTTTAAAATTGTTATGAAGTATGAGACGATTTAATGCTGTTCTGACAGCTCTGATCATGGTCCTGTTCCTGCTGCATGCGGTTTTCGGTGCGATGGAGCTGGTCGGGGTTAATTACAATGCCTTGAAGATGCTGGCGCGGGTCTGTGCTACGCTGATCATCATTCATGCTGTCATCGGGGTCAAGCTTACCATCGATTCGCTCCGTGTGTGGAAAAAGACCGGAGCGCCCTATCTGCGTGAAAACGGGCTCTTCTGGGCCCGCCGCATCAGCGGACTGGCAGTCATGGTCCTGATCTTCTTCCATATGTTCGCCTTTGGACATACGGTCGATGGGGTTTATCAGCTTAAACCTTATGGCACCGCCAAGATGATTGCGCAGGTCCTGTTCGTGCTTTCGATTGCGCTGCATGTGCTGACGAACGTCCGCCCGATGCTGATTTCTCTGGGCATCCGGCCGCTGAAGCGCTATGTGCCGGATATTCTGATCGTGCTTTCGATCGTTCTGCTGGTATTCATTGCCGCATTCATCATCTATTATCTGCGCTGGAAAGCGATATAAGGAGCGGGCCCATGGAACGGATCAAAATCATCGGAGCGGGTCTCGCGGGGCTTTCCGCAGCCATCACCCTTGCGGAAAAGGGATACAAAAGCACGCTCATCTCCCTGCAGCCCTCTGAACGGGCACAGTCCGTCATGGCTGAGGGCGGCATCAATGGTGCCTCGAACACCATGGGGGAAAATGACAGCCCGGCTCAGCATGCAGCTGATACGCTCAAGGCCG
>CAYWGX010000151.1:0-6923 GCA_964457635.1 uncultured Leptolinea sp. | reverse complement strand
ACCCGTACTATGGTCAGAACGCTGTAACCGCCGGTGTTGAAGAAACATTCGGCAAAGGCTTCTCCCAGGTTATGACCCTGCTGCTGATCGCCTTCATCGTCAACATTCTTTTGGTCCGCTTCAACAAAGTCACCAAATGCCGCACCCTGTTCACCACCGGTCACGTCCAGGTCCAGCAGGCTGCAACCGCTTATTGGCTGATCCTGTTTGCCCTTCCGGCACTGCGGAACAATGATGTAGTGCTCATGATCATCATGTCCCTCGTTCTGGGTGCTTACTGGGCTGTCGGCTCCAACCTGACTGTCAAACCGATGCAGGAACTGACCGAAGGTGCCGGTTTTGCTATCGCTCACCAGCAGATGTTCGGTATTCGCCTCGGATACTGGCTCTCCGGCAAGCTCTTTGGCGGCAAAGACGGCAAACCGAAGGGCAGAAAAGTCGGCGAAATGGAAATGCCGGGCTTCTTCTCCATCTTCAATGAAAACATGGTTTGTACCGCTATCCTGATGACCGTCTTCTTCGGTATCATCATGACCGTTATCGGCAAACCCTTCTTCGTTGCCCAGGGTGCCACGAAAGAATCCGAAAGCTTCGTGTTCTATGTCTTCAACACCTGTCTGCAGTTCGCCGTTTATCTGGCCATCCTGCAGCTCGGTGTCCGCACCTTCGTTACCGAACTGACCGCTTCCTTCCAGGGTATTGCGGACAAACTGCTGCCGTCCTCCGTTCCGGGTGTTGACTGCGCAGTCTGCTACGGTTTCGGCGACTCCAATGCGGTGACCTTCGGCTTCCTCGCCGGTTTGACCGGTCAGATCGTGGCCATCATTACCCTGATCCTGCTCAAGTCCCCGACCATCATCATCTGCGGTTTCGTGCCGGTGTTCTTTGACAATGCGACGATCGGTCTGGTTGCCAATGAAAAAGGTGGTTTGAAAGCCTGTCTGATCATCCCGTTCTGCTCCGGTTTGATCCAGGTCTTCGGTGCTGCGCTGATCGCCGGTTGGGTTGGTCTTGCTGACTATGGTGGTTACCTCGGCATGTTCGACTGGGATACCGTCTGGCCGCTGATGACTGTTCTCATGCGCTACCTGAGCTATGCCGGTGTTGTGATTTGTGTTGTTGCCCTGCTGGCGATCCCGCAGATCGAATACCGCATGGACCCGAAAGGCTACTTCCTGATCACAGAAGATTACGACGCCTATGTTGAATATCAGGAAAAGAAAGCCAAAGGTAAAGCATAATCTTTTACAAATAAATCTATAAATCTTTGAGGGAATGATCCGCACCAGATTAAAATTCTGAAACGGACCGTTCCTTCAGGAAATTAAGAAAGGAAAACAATAATATAATGGCAAAATTAGACGGAAAAAGAATTCTTGCCTGCTGCGCTAACGGTGCAGGTTCATCCCTGATGATGGAAAACGCGATCAAAAAAGTTATGACTCGCAATGGAGTCAAACTCGCTGAACTGCGTCACTGCCCTGTTTCCGAAGGTAAGAGCGCTGCAAGAAACTATGATGTCGTCCTGTTTGCGAAACCCTTTGCGAAGACCTTCGAAGGTTCCGAAGGCGCCAGCACTGTTCTGATCCCGCTGAAGAACGTCATGTCTGACAAAGAAATTGAAGCCGCTTTGAAAGAAAACGGACTTCTTGACTGACAGAAACAGATATAAGCGATCCGTGGTTCATTTGAACTGCGGATCGTTGGAATTAATCCGGGAAGTGTCAGCGAAGACAGTTTTCACCGATTATTAATCCAATCCGCGGAAACTGTCCTCATTGATACCTTCTCTCAATTAAATAAGATCGATATGATAAAAACAGTCATGTTTGATGTTGACGATACCGTATATGATTTTCATCATGCCAATGCGTGTGCTGTCGAAAATCTTGCTGACTATACATCCGTGCATTTCGGATGGAGCAAAGAAGAATTTCTTGAGAGACAGAAAGCTGCCATGGCTGATATAAAGCGATTTGCGGGGACTTCCGGCGGCTATCGTACAAGGCTGCTCCGATATCAGAACATGCTGGAAACGGCCGGATTTCCGATTGAACCTCATGCTATGAAAATGAGCTGTATTTATCTGGATACGCTTCTGGAAAATATGAAACCGGAAGAAGGTGTAGAAGAATGGATGCGGTCACTCCGGGCGCAGAAGATCCGTATTCTCATCGCTTCTGACGCGACTGCTCAGCAGCAATTTATGAAACTGGAGCGGCTCGGGTTGCTGCAATATATTGATGCAATGGTCACTTCCGAAGAAGCCGGTGTTGAAAAACCGGATCCGAAATTTTTTGAGCGCTGCAATGAAAAGAGCCGCTGCCAACCCTGTGAAGTGATGTTTATCGGTGATAACCCGGAGAAAGATTATTTCGGGGCAAGTCTTGCAGGGTACAATGCAGTATGGTATAATCCGCTCCATAAATCCAATACCAAATCAATGCGGGAGCTTAACCATTTTTCCGAGGCACCCGTTTTGTTAGAAGAATTGAATACGTAATCGATCGGAGCGCTATGAAAAATAACCGCAGAGCTGTTGATGACAGACAGAAAGAATTGCTTAATATGGTCCTCTCTCAGGGAGAAATTTCCGTTGAGGAACTTGCTGAACGTCTTCTTGTATCTGAAATGACGGTTCGGCGTGATCTTGCTGTACTGTCGGAGCGCGGTCTGTTGGTGCGCAGGCATGGAAGTGCGGCTTCCATTCCCGCAGCGGAAAAACTCAGTAAATTCAAGCCGGACGTTTTGGAATGCCGAAATGCGATATCGGTTTATGCTGCCTCATTGGTCAATGATGGCGAAAAAATTTTTATCAATGGCAGCCGAACTGCCCTGAATCTGCTGAATTATGTCGGAAACAAAAAACTGCGTGTGATCACCAATAACGGATGGGCTTTGGATGGGAAGTATCCCGAAAATGTGCTGCTGCGTTTGCTTGGCGGTTATGTATATGAACATATCCTCGTGGGAGAATATGCAGTAGAAAGCCTGATCGGACTATCTGCTGATAAGCTGTTTGTCGGGTGCGCAGCAGTCTATTGGGATGGTAAATTCCGTTATGACATTCCTACCGAGATCGGTATCAATGAAATGATGGTGAGCCGGACAGAGGGCGATATTTATGTTCTTGCGGATCACAGCAAGCTTCGGGACAGGGATGATGCCATGATCTATGGCTGCTTCCGCTATCCGGTGCCAGTGACACTGGTAACGGATGAAAAAGCGGATCCCAATATCCTGCGTCAGCTGCGCAGCACAGGCCTGCGGATCCTGATCGTTTCAATGGACGGGACGCTCAAAGAAGATATTTCTCAATAATTTCTGCCACTCCGTCATGGTCATTGTCATTTTCTGAGACCAGTGATATTTCCGCAAGAACGGCTTCGGAAGCATTTTTCATCGCGATACCGTAATGAGCAGCTTTCAGCATGGGAATGTCGTTCGCCTCGTCTCCTGCTGATACGGTATTTTCCGGTTTGATTCCCAGATATTCGGCGACTTTGCGTATAGCTGTTCCTTTGTTGACGCCTTTGGGAACGATTTCCAGCAGCTCCCGGCTGGAATAAAAGATATCAAGTTCTTTTTGATATCGCGGTGCCATGTCCTCAATAAATTTATTGAGGATTTCTCTGGATTTTGTATCGATCAGAAGAATTTTCTCAGGATCTCTGGTTAGATTTCGTATATCTTGTGTTACTTCATAACCCATACCGAGCCGTTTGCAATATTTTTCTGTGATAGCGTTGGCACAGCGTGGTTCGACCAGCACTTTGTCTTCCGTATAGGTTTGGATATGGATATTGCGGGCATTGGCTTCATCAAATATTTCGAATACCAATCTTAGCGGCATTACCGAACGGCCGATCACTTTCTGTTTTTCAAGGTCATAAAGCACTCCCCCGTTGAAAGCGATAAGAAAACAGCCTTTTCCGGTAAGACCGAGCATGTGCGCCTGTTGGATCGCTGAAGCCAGCGGCCTGCCGGTGGTGAGTACGATGTGATGTCCGGCTTCCCGCAGTTTATTAACCGCGATCCGATTCCCTTCTGATATTTCGCTTTTGCTGTTCAGCAATGTCCCGTCAAGATCCGTAAATAGTGCTTTCCGTTCCATAATCAATCTCCATTCCACTTTATTATAGCAGTTTGATGGGCCGATCCGAAACCTGGGGTAAAATTATAGGATAATAACTATGCTGATCTGCCCGTCAGATCATGCGAAAGGAAAACGTTCATGGCTTCTTTTTCAGAGCTTTTAATGTACTTACCCGGTGCTGTCGTTTTTTTGGTAGGTTCCGGACAAACTCGCAGCTGGCTTCGTCAGCTGAGAGGGACGGACAAAGCGGATGGGGTTGTCACGGCTTGTGAGCATGTGGTGAAGAAGGACAAAAAAGACCGCGATGTATATAACTACTATGATGTGACCGTTGCTTATACGGATGCTGCAGGAAAAAATGAGAAACAGGTTTTCAAATCACCTACCGAATACGCATTGAAACAGCCGGTAAAGGTATATAAGGGCAGTGACGGGAAGATGGTCATCACGGAAAAAGAGGATGAAGATATCTTCCATCCGCTGGCGATGATGCTGCTGGGCGCGCTGCTGATCCTGCTGGCATTGTGGCAGAACCAGGGAAATACCGTGGCTGCGATGGGTGCTTTATCCGCATCTTTGCTGCTGGCCGGTGGTGTCCTGATCTGGAATTATATCAAGCTCAAGCGTATGAACATGCAGACGATCGAAGCTGAGATCACCGGGACTTATACAAGGCAGCTCTCGAAGAACAGCAAGATCCTGAAAGCGGACCGTTTTACCTATTATCCGATCGTAAAATATGAAATCGATGGGAATAAAAACATCCGGCGCTGTCTGGTGAATTCCAGCAACGAGAAAACCTTCAAAAAAGGCGAAACGCTGAAGCTTTATTATGAACCTGCGACGGGTGCCGTTCGTGAGAAAAATGCCAATCCGCTGATCCTTGCCGGAGGAATCATTCTTTTCCTCATCGGAGCCGTTGCCGGTTTGAGCATTTTATCCGTGACAATGGTCAAATAACCGCCGCTCATCTCAAAATCAAAAAAAACAGGTGTCCGTTTTGATATGTACCCTCTTTACTGGACAAACCAGTAAGGTTTTTTGATGGTTTGTACTGATTAGAGTTCTCTTCCGTTGGTGCGGATGACGTTCTGATACCAGTAAAAGCTGTCTTTACGGATGCGTGCCAGGTCTTTGAGGTCCATGTCGCTGCGGTTGACGTAAACCAAACCGTAGCGCTTGCGGAAACCCTGATGGGAGCTGAGAAGGTCGATCACGGACCAGGGGCAGTATCCCATCATCTGGACACCGTCTTCGATAGCAGCACCGATGGCTTCCACGTGCTTTCGCATATAATCGACGCGGTAATCATCGTGAACCTTTCCGTCTTCGGTCAGTTCATCGGCTGTGCCAAGTCCGTTTTCTGTGATAATGAGCGGCAGACGATAGCGATTCCAATATTCGTTCAGAACGATTCTCAGTCCGACCGGGTCAATCTGTGCTCCGTATTCAGAAGCTGCCAGGTTGGTGTTCTTTTCGATCTTCCAGTAACCGTACATGTCGTAGTCGACTTCGTTCATCCCTTCCTGGCGGGTTCCCTTCGGATGATCCGCGTCTGCGGGTAAATATCGCGCTGACAGCGTGCGGTAATAGTTCAGCGCGATGAAGTCCATCTTTGCGCTCTTCAGCAGCGCAGCATCACCGGGCTCCATAACCGGAACCATATCCTGCTCCTTCAGGTAAGTCATGTAATAACCGGGATACTCGCCGTACATATGAACGTCAAGGCAGTAGTCTGTCTTGAATTGATTGTTCATTCGAGCCGCCCAGACATCTTCCGGCTTGTTCGTCATGGGATAAGTCACGGTGGATGAGACAGCACAGCCGATCTTCCCGTCCTCAACCAATTCATGGCAGGCATTGACGGTAAGGGCGTGTGCCAAAAACATGTGATTGTCCATCTGAGCACGGAGTTTTTCTTTCTTGATTGGGTCCGGTTCATTGATGTTCATGCGTTCATCGACGCGCATCATCAGGTTCTGTTCGTTGTGGACCTGCCAATATTTCACCCGGTCTCCGAACACTTTAAAACAGACCCGTGCGTAGCGTTCAAAGGCATAGGCGCAGTCACGGCATTCCCAGCCGTTGTATTTGGTCACAAGGGCATACGGAAGGTCAAAATGATATAACGTGATGAACGGGATGATATTGCTTGCGATCAGCTTGTCGATGACTTTGTTGTAAAAATCAATGCCTTTCCGGTTGATCTTACCGTCGCCATCCGGGATAATACGCGCCCAGGAGATTGAAAAACGATATGCCTGCATACCCAGCTCTTGCATGAGCTCGATATCCTCTTCCCAATGATGGTAAAAATCACTGGCGACTTTGGAGTCGGCCTGTTTGTCGGAGCGTTTGAAGGAGTTGTGATCGGCAACGGTCATGCCTTTACCGTCCTCATTCCATCCGCCTTCGATCTGAAAAGCCGAGGATGAGGCTCCCCACCAGAAATTATCGGGAAACGTATAAGACATTTTTCCTCCGGTAGTAAAGAAAACCCTTCAGCAGGTTTTCCGCTGAAGGGCTGATTGCTGCGGATTTCTTTATCCGAGTGTTTTGTCAGTGTCGTCTTCAAAGCCGACGATATAGGTCAGGATGGCGGCTCCGAAGAAGGCTGCGGCAATACCGATCAGGTAGGCGAGGAACATACCCAGGGTGTTGTCGGAGCAGTAGTAGGTGGCGATGGTCAGGATACCGTTGTTTGCGAATCCATGGTTTGAAGCGCCGCCGATACCCATGATAGCACCGCCCAGGGCGCCGGCAATAATTGCACAGATCATCGGTTTCTTGAGACGCAGGTTACAGCCGTAGATCGCAGGTTCGGTGA
>CAYWGX010000150.1:0-6927 GCA_964457635.1 uncultured Leptolinea sp. | reverse complement strand
GATGAGGATTTCGGCATTCAGGTCGATGTCCTCCGCTATCAGCACCCGGCTGCCCTGCAGGGAATATTCCTCTTCGCTTTCGGCAGGGACCACATCCTCGCTGACCGCGGCTTCTTCTGCCTGAACCGCTGTTTTCAGCGGGACGGTGATGGTGAAGGTGCTCCAGGAGCCTTTTTTGCTGCTGACGCTGATTTCTCCCCCCATCTTGTCAATGATGTTCCTGACGATCGCCATCCCGAGACCGCTGCCGCCGTATCGGTTGGTCATGGTCATATCTTCCTGGGCGAAGGGGTCATAGAGCTTTGCCATGAATTCTTCACTGATGCCGATGCCGGTGTCGCTGATGATGAAGCGCACCCTGCAGTGGTTCCCGTCTGTCATGATCTGCTCAGTGGTGAAGGTCACGGTGCCGGGGGCGGGCGTGAATTTGACGGCATTGCTCAGGGTGTTGAACAGCACCTGTTTGAGCCTTGTCTCATCACCGATATACGTCTCTTCCAGATGGCCGATGACGGAGGTATGATATTCCAGCCCCTTTTCAATGCAGTCTCCCTGAAAGAGTTTGTTGAGTACTGCAAGCATCTTTTTCAGCGAGAAGGTATCTTCCTTCAGGACCATCTGGCCGGAGTCGATCTCGTTCATTTCCAGCACGTTGTCAATGAGCCCCAGCAGGTGGTAGGCGTTGAGGTTGATCTTTTCCAGCTGGTCCCGTGTCTCCGGCTGCAGATCGGGATTTTTCAGCGCGATGGTGTCAAGCCCGATAATGGCGTTCATCGGGGTCCGCATCTCATGACTCACCCGGGAAAGGAAGGCGCTTTTGGATTTGCTGGTCTCTTCCGCCGCAATCACCTTGGCTTCCAGGTGCTCATTTTCCTGCACCCGGTTGGTGATGAATTGCAGCAGATAAAAGATGATGAAGACGAAAATGCTGCCGCCGAAGAGTATGCCGGAGATGATGATATCCGGTTTGCCGAAAATGCCGACGGCCAGATAGCCCAGCAGGAACAGCACCAGCAGGATGATGGGAAAATAAAGAATATTCCGCTCTTTCCCCCAGTCCTTCTTTTCCTGCAGATGTCTGGAGAATTGCACGTAACTGTATATGTTGTAAACCATCAGGGCACTGCCAAGATAGACCATCCCATATATCAGCCAATTCATTACTGCCGCTCCTTCCAATAATTAATTTTTAAGGAAACCTCTAAAGACTCCAAAATTTGGAATCTCATTCACCATTTATCCATTGTGGCGCGGGATTCAGAATAAAACGTCTTCAATTATAATTTTACTATGATTTTTGGAAATACGGGGAAAAAGTTTATTTACAAAACTCTGAAAAAGCCTTATCTCTTCTCTCATATCTCTTATCTCATACCTCTTATCTCCTATCCCCTATCTCCTATCTCCTATCTCCTCTTCTCTCCTCACAGCTTTCCCTTACGCCGCATTCGCGGAAGTAGCTCTCTTCCAGCGGGATCCAGAGAGTGCGGAAGCGCTCAGCAGCTTCCGGGCCGTTCCGTCGGATGATGCGCTCCATCTGTGTCTGCGGATCGATGTCGAGGAAAAGCCGGATGTCATAAAGCTCCCGCAGCTCCGGGTGACAGGCGTAGGAGCCTTCCACGATGGCGATGGCCTTCGGTTCGATGATGCGGGATGGTTCAAAGGTGAAGGTCTTGCAGTCAAAACGTCGGTAGGTGACCGCTCGTCCCTCCCGCAGCGGCTTCAGCACTTCCTCAAGAAACCGCTCCCGGTCCACATTTCCGCCGGGTTCCGCGAGCCGCTCTGCGGTGCGCTGGTGCGGCTGCAGGTAAAAATCGTCCATATGGAAAAGGTTCGCGTCCCATTCCGCAGCCAGCTGCGCGCCCAGGGTGCTCTTCCCGGAGGCACAGCGCCCGTCGATAGCCAGGATCGCCGGACGGATCTCTTTGCCGGAGATTTCTTTAAGCTTTTGATAAATATCTTTCATGCAAGTGTCGTGATCCATCGTTTCAAAGATTCTCCTTCATTTTATTTTACCTGGAAAACAGGGAAAAATCAATAGTATAAAAAACGCACAAGGCAATTCTGGAACCGAAGCACACGGGGACGGTTTCGCTGCTGCCGCGAAGCCGGCACTGCGGAACCGTCCCCATGTTGCGCCAATAATTTGCAGTTAATGATCCATAAACAAAATTCCAGAAACGCACAATCTTTTCGTTTCTGAGCGCGTGACCGTGCTGTAAATATTTTTCAATCCGTTTCAATTTGAAACTTTTTTTGACCAAAAGCAGTTAATGGCATATAATCATAATGATGGGACTGCTTTTGCCATTTGTTATGGATGTGCCGTACATGTTTGTTATAATGTGTAGCAGAATTTTTGTGGTTTCATTTTTGTAAGGAGAGATAACATGAAAAAATCCTTTTTGTTGACCATCGTCGTTATGATGATGCTGGTGATCGTCTCCGCAGTTTGCGCTGACGACCTCAGTGATGTGAAACAGGCCGGTGTGATCCGCTTCGGTGCCCCGCTGGAATATATCCCCTTCGTCTATCAGGACGAAACCGACAATTCCAACGGGATGGATATCGCGCTGATGCAGGAAGTCGCCCGCCGGATGGGGCTGCGCCTCCAGACCCTCAGCTTTGCCCGGGATGGCATCATCGATGCACTGACCATCGGGCAGATCGATGTGATCGGCGGCGGCCTTTCCAAGACGGACAGCCGTGCCCAGCGCATCGACTTCTCCCGCACCTATTACAACGGCGAAGCCCAGGTCATCTCCCTGGCCTCTTCCCCGAAGCCCGCGACCGTCACCCTGGACAGCTTCCGTGGTTTGAAGCTCGGTGTGGTGAAGGGCTCCAGCTTCCAGGAATGGGTGCAGAAGAATCTGGTGGATCCCGGCTACATGACGCTCAGCAGTGTTTATACCTACGCTGACAGCAAGGACTTCATGAAGGCACTGGACCGCAAGGATATCGATGTTGTCATGATCGACCAGGATGTCTATGAAGACCGTTACCGTGCTTCCGGAAATTATCAGGTCTTCTACACCGGGTTCAACACCGAAAACTACGCTTTCGGTATGCGTAAAGGCTCCACGCTGACCCAGGAAATCAATAATCACCTGAATGACATGATCAAAGACGGTACCGCCCAGAATATCGCGAACCGTTTCTTCTCCATGAACTTCAATGAAAAAGAAGACCAGGCCATCAGCCGCACACCTGTCGTGGCAACACTGGCCCCGGTCGTGACTGCCGCTCCCGCCACCTGTGTGAACGCCATGAGCTATGTAGCCGATGTGACCGTCAAGGACGGGCAGAACTTCAACCCGAATTCCGGTTTCCGCAAGACCTGGCGCATTTACAACAACGGTTCCTGCACCTGGGATTCCAATTACTACCTTGATTATGTCTCCGGTGACCGCATGAACGGCGGTTCCGCGCGCATCCCGGGTACCGTGAAACCGGGTCAGACAGTCGACATTTCCGTGGATCTGAAAGCTCCTTCCAACGGTGGTAATTACAAGGGTTATTGGCAGATGCGTGCTCCGAACGGCACTGCTTTCGGTCAGACCATCTGGGTTAGCATCAAGGTCAGCGGCAGCGCTCCGGCACCGACTGCAACTCCGCAGGACGGTCAGACCCGAGTTGTTCCGCGTATTGACTACTTTACCACCAGTTCTGATTTTGGCAATCCCGGTGACAGTCTGATGGTTTATTGGTCAACAACCAATGCAGGCGGCGTGACGATCACTGTCGACGGATATCAGATCACCAATGAAGGTCCTTCCGGTTCTTATCAGCTGCAGGCTCCGATTCAGGGAGAAGGCACGCATACGATCACACTGACCGCTCATTCCGTGACGGATGACGTTTCTGAATCAATGTGGTTCATTATGAACGGTTCCGGCAGCGGCTCCGGCAATGACGGACAGACTCAGGTGATCCCGGTGATCGATTACTTCTCCGCGGATTCCTATTCCGGCAACCCGGGTGACGGTACCACGGTCTACTGGTCCACGTCCAATGCCGGCGGAGTTACGATTACGGTTGACGGCTATCAGATCTCCAATGAAGGCGCTTCCGGTTCTTACTCGCTGCAGGCTCCGCTGCAGGGTGCCGGTACCCACAGCATTACCCTGATCGCCCATTCCGTGACGGATGACGCCAGTCAGACGATCTACTACACAATGAATGAACCGCAGCCCGATAACAGCTGGGAAAGCGGTAATGACTGGGGAAGCAGTGATGACTGGGGTATGACCGAACAGGACTGGCAGGACTTCAGCAATGCAGTCGATAACATGACCGAACAGGACTGGCAGGATTTCAGTGATGCACTTGACAGCATGACTGAACAGGATTGGCAGGACTTCAGTGATGCTCTTGACAGCATGACAGACGAGGATTGGGCCGCACTTGAATCGCTGTTGAGCGAAGAAGAAAATTATTGATCCTTAAACCTTCAGCTGCCGGCGGATCTTGATCCGCCGGCAGCTGCCTTTTTTAAACTTTTATTGCTTATTTTTTATTTCGTAACTCAGAACCAGCGGATCGGGACATACTGCGGACATTTCCCGATGTCCCACGACTGGGATATACGAGACACGTCCCCAATGTCCCTATTATTTCTGATTTCTTATTTCTTATTTTCCCCAAGCATCCTCCTCCATTCTTCAATGCTCAGCGTTTCCGCGCGCCGCATGGGGTCGATGCCGGCTCCCTGCAGCAGTGCTTCGGCTTCCGCTCCGCTGATGTGCAGGTTGGAGGAGAGTGAATTTCGCAGGGTCTTGCGTTTCTGTCCGAACCCGGCCTTGGCAAGGGCGAAAAAATCATCCATCTGTTCCGGCGGGACCAGCGGTTCATCGAAGAGCTCAATTCGGACGACCGCGGAATCCACCTTCGGTTCCGGGTAAAATGCAGCAGCCGGGATGATCATCGGCATGTCCGCTTTCCCGTAGACCTGTACGCTGAGCGCCAGCAGGCTGAGCCTGCCGGGTTCGGCGCAGATGCGCTCGGCAACCTCCTTTTGGACAGTCAGTGCCAGCTGTTTCGGACGGGCCTTCCCTTCCAGCAGATGGCGGATCACCGCGCTGGTGATGTAGTAGGGAATGTTGGCCGCCACGTAATAATCACTGCTGCTGAAATATTCATCCGGGCTGAACTCCAGAATGTCACCATGGACGATCTCTACATTGGGAGAGTCCGCGAATTCTTTGCGCAGCACCGGGATCAGGTCTTTGTCCAGTTCTACGGCAACCACCCGTTCCGCCCGATCCGCGAGATGCCGGGTCAGACTGCCGAGTCCGGGGCCGACTTCCAGCACAGCGGCGTGTTCCGGGATGCCGGCGGCATCGGCGATGCCGGAGAGCACCGTGTCATCGGATAAAAAGTTCTGCCCCAGTCCCTTGTGCGGACGCAGATGATATTTTTCAAGCAGTTTTTTCGGATGTGTTGTTTGTATCATTGCAGTACCCATACCATATCTGCCGGAACAGGGGTGAGAAAATAAAGCATGGTCTCTCTGCTCCAGCCTTCAAAATTGTCATCTTCATAGGCGAGGTCGATCCAGTACCTTCCCGGCATACCCCCGCCCACATCGGCGATCACAGCTTTGCCGTAATCGGGAACATAGACTGACTGACCTCCGAACTGATTGTACCAGGCGGAGGTGACCGCGGCCACACCTTTTTGTACTTTCATACCGGAGGCAGTCCCGGTGATGCAGCTGCTTGTCCCGCTGCGGCAGGGGGAATAGGAGGTGGCATAGACCTTGACCGCCCGGTAATATTCGACCGGTCCATCCGGGGTGTCCAGTGTGCGGATGTTGATTTTCGTGCCGTACTCCGCTTTGCTGCTGACCGGCTGAACCAGCACCGTTTCCGGTGATGTCTCTTCCAGGACGATCTCCCCGTTTTCTTTCCGCACACGGGAAAAGGTCCCGCGCAGCCCGTCACTGCCTTCTGCGATCATGCGGGTCTCATCCAGGTCCAGTGCTTCATTGGCGCTCCATTCGGTCTCCCGGCGGATGGTCTCGGCTTTCATGGAGAAACTGTCACTGACCGGGACGATCAGGATCCGTCCATCCGCGGGGAGCGGCTCTCCCGCAGCAGGGATGCTCACATCCGAGCCGTTCAGCGGCAGCCCCGCCCGGGCCAGTGCTTCCCCGACCGTCACACCGGCACTGACGGTGCTGACCGGCTTTCCGTTCACCGAAACAGTCAGCTGCCGCAGCGGCAGAACTTCAATTGTCATGCCGGAGGTAAAGGTGCTGTCTGTCTCCGGGATGACCAGCATGCTTTTGGAGGGACTGATGCCGGCGGAAAGCAGCGCGTCAAAGACCGTCAGCCCCGAACCATGGGCTGTCCTGCCTTCCGGAAAATCCTCGGTGATGAGGGTGAACACCGCTGCCGGCTGCAGTGTCAGGTCCAGGTCGCTTACCCCGCCAAGGTCAAAGTCCGGGCGGAGTTCACTGCCTTTCCAGAAAAGCCGGTCGCCGGGGTAAAGACGCAGTCCAGCGTCCAGCAGGATGTTGCCGCCGAAACGCTGGTGGGAGACATAATCCAGCGGCGGGATCCCGCTGCCCGGATCCAGGTGGATCTGTACAGCCCGGTTCAGGCTGATGCGCTGTCCTGAGCGGACCTTCTGATCCGGTCCGGGACGGATCCGGTCAGATGGGGTGACGCTGATGCCCGCTTCCCGGAGGATCGTTCTCACCCGGGATGCGTGTGTGCGGACGATGCGGGATTCTCCGTTCACGACAAGCTGTACGGTCTTTTCTGCGGAGACATAAAGCAGCCCGGCCCCGCAGAGGATCATCACGATCCCGAGGATCAGGAACATTCTCCGTTTGCCGCGTTTTTTCTTCATACCTATGATTTTAATCCAGGTTTTTGAAAATCCGTGAAACAAAACCGGGATTGGGAACGTAAGGAATATTAG
>CAYWGX010000149.1:0-6985 GCA_964457635.1 uncultured Leptolinea sp. | reverse complement strand
GTTTTTCATACACTGGCCGGATGCATGGAATCTGACGCAAGCCGGTAAATAAAATAAAGCCTTTTCTGCCCGGGCAGCCATCTTTTTTTGTTCCTCAAATGCTGTCCTTTTGACCTGAAACGCTCATTTAAAATTGATAAATTGTAAATGGAAGTATAACATAAAAACAGCATAATTTCAATCCGTTTCGAGGAATAACCGGCGATTCTTAATATTAAGCACTCGGGGACGGTTTTTGTGTTGTCGCGGAGCCGACACACAAGAACCGTCCCTGTGTGCGCCTTTTCCCTGCAATTGAGCGCACAAGTGGACGGTTCCGCAGTGCCGGCTGCGCGGCAGCACGGAAACCGTCCCCATGTGCTTCGCTCCCGTTGTACTTCCTTGGAAAGAGATGAAAAGATCTTCGGAAAACGGGGAGATATGATTTATAATAAGATAGAATAAAGCAATCCGGAATGGGGAGGGTACCATGAAACGAACTGTACTGCGAATTTTTCTCGTGATTATGATGCTGCTTTTGTCTCTGAATACAGCCGGGGCGATGCCGCCGGCCCAGGAGAGCGGGGAGGTATCGGAAGGAACTGACATTCTTGAGGCGGTCAGTGTATTTTCACAGATTTTCAGCGCGGGGATGGAAGCGGCTGCTGTGCAGCTTTACAGCGGTGGGGTCTATGGCCCCGAAGCGGTAATCGAAGAACCCGCACCGGTTTCCACGGAAATCCCGACAGCGATCCCGACAGCTGTTCCCACGGAGATCCCAACCGAGATCCCCACTGCAATTCCCGCTGCAGTCCCCACGGAAATCCCGGCGGACGAACCGGCATCACTGCCGCCGTTCTCCCCGGAAGGTGCGGGCGGAAGCACAGAGGCACCGGAGCCGGTTTATCAGCCCGAGGCACAGGTTTTCGCACCGCCCTCGGACCCGGAACAGTACGCAGTCCCCTTCGGCATTTCGGTGGATGAGTTTTACAGCACCCTGAAGACAAAGATCAAAGATCAGGGACGCCATTCAGTCTCTTTTGAGGAAAAGGGGCGGAAAAGCGCCTCCAAGGTGATGGTCGACGATGATATCAATGTCTATCTCTATTACAGTAAGCAGAAGGGTGAAAATATCATCGACCGCATCAATTTTGAGGCCAAGCTTTCAGACAGCAAACAGCAGCAGAATGCGGAAACGATTTTTGCGGTACTGCTGGAGACCCTGTGCGGGAAATATTATGACATTGCCTATGACGCGCAAGAAGGCTCTGACCTGTTCGCCCTTGCGCTGAATAACGGCTCAGCGTATCTCGGTGATCTGTTGATTTATGGCAATGCCGAACCGAAAGGCAGCAAGACGGAGCTCACCGTGAAGATCTATTATGCCGGCGGTGAATATCAGGCGGCAGCCGTGAGCGGATACGACCAGAGTGCCGAAAATGAATTCCGCAGCCTGGTGGCAGACCTGAAGGCAAGCGGCATCATCCCGGAAAGCAACGGGGACTTCCGCTATCATGAGGATTATGAAAACGAGTGGGCTTATATCAACTGGTATCAGTGGGAAAGCTTTGATACGACCAAGAACTTTGTGATTTCTGCTGATATTGAGTGGCATTCTGCCTCCAATACACCCAATTTTGCAGATTCCGGCTGCGGGTTTGTGGTACGGGCAGAAGACACCAACAACAACCTTTACGCTGCCATGAACATGGACGGGAACATCCATTTCGGTGGCATTAAAGAGGGTTCATGGCTCGGTTACAAAAGTTTCAGCTACGGGACCCATTCCACAAAGGGCAGCGGACAGCTCACAGTTGTGGGAAATGGGGATACGCTGACAGCGTTTGTGGACGGAATAGAGATCGGTCAGCAAAAGGTTGCTATCACCGCCCCCGGGAAACTGGCGTTTTCCGTCTGGTCCGGGACCAATAAAGACTATGGCACCCGCTGCAGCTTCCGGAATGTGTATTATTATGTGTGGTAAAAAGATATAGGTTGTGGGTTCGAGTCCTACCCGGGTACAAAGTGTCACTCCCCGACCACCACCTCGGTCTTCCCTGTCAGGGTATCAAGTAGGGCGGTTTGTTCGGGAGAGATACGCCAGGAGGGAGTCTGCGCATTTTCGATTGCCTGAGCCAGTGACTTCGTCCCGGGAATCGGGATCACCCCTTTCCGCGCGATCCAGTTCAGTGCCACCTGGGTGCAGTTTTTCCCGTTATTTTCCAGCCCGATATGGTTCATTGTCCGCAGCAGGATGTCCAGTCTCGGTGTATGATAACGCAGCATCAGCTGTCTGCGGCTGCCGGAAGCCGGTGCATCCGCGTCATATTTGCCTGTCAGCAGCCCCATTGCCAGCGGCTGCTGCGCCAGAACGGCAATGTTCAGGCCGTGACAGATGTCCAGCACACCGTTTTTTTCAATTGAGCGGTCCAGCAGGTTATAAGGCGTCTCCAGGCAGGCAATCGAATATCCGAACCGGCTGAGTGCTTCATTGAAGGCATCGATCTGATGAGCATCAAATCCGGAAAGCCCGACCTGATCGACCAATCCCAGTTCCAGAGCCTCTGCCGCACAGTCGGCGAGCCGGCTGATCGTCATCCTTCCGATCGGCGGACAAATCTCCAGGATATCCAGTTTGTTGACCCGCAGCCGCAGCATGGACTGTTTCAGCGATTCCATAAAGTCAGTGCGCCGCAGGTGCCAGAGCCGCGGAACATATTTCGTTGCGATCAGCAGATCCAGCTGTGTCTGTGCATTAAACTCACCGAGGATCCGCTCACTGTCCCCTTCGCCAAAGGCGGGACTGGTGCTGAAAAATCGCACCCCGTCATTCAAATAACGCCAAAAGGCAGCCGAAAGATCGTCCCTGTTATAGTCCCTGCCATATCCCCACAGCAGCCGGTCCCCCCAGGCCCAGGTACCCACACCGAATTTTATTTCGGACGGGAACATGCTTCCGCTCTCTTTTCCCGGATTATACAGCGGGCTTTGAGACACATCTTCGGAAAGCCGAAAATCTGGTCAAAAGGATTCTGTTTGCTGACCTCATCGCTGTAAATTGTCGGAATAGGAACCCATTCGATCGACCATCCCGCTGCGATACAGACAGCGATCATTTCAACTTCAAAATGATAACCGGACTCGGAGGAATCCAGCATCCTTTCCATCAGCGCCCGGTTCAACATACGGTAACCGGATTGATTGTCAGGGATGTCCTGCCCGACAGCCGTACTGAAGAGCGCTTTCCCGATCATGTTGGGGATCCGTCTCCGCAGCGGGATCTCTCCATAATCCCGTGCACCGATGATCAGTGCTGCATGAGTCGCCTGAAATTTAGCGATGAAATCTTTGATACAGGCCGGATCATGCTGACCGTCTGAATCCAGCATGATCACCGCATCGTACCCCCGGTCCAGTGCCCAACTGTAGCCGTCCTTTAGTGACTGTCCCTTCCCACAGTTATACCCGCGGGAGAGCAGCTCCACACCTGCTTCCCGGGCAATTTCGGCAGTCCGGTCCTTTGATCCGTCATCCACCACCAAAACATTCGGGATCTGCTGTTTTACTGCCTCCAGTACCTGTCCCAAATGTGCTTCCTCATTATATGCCGGCAGGAGGGCAAGAAATTTTTCATTATTGTCGAACATGATTTTCCCTGTCTAACGTCTAAAGTCTAATGTCTAACGACTAATTATAGTATAATTCACTATTGCGATTCGCGTCCCGCGAATTTGAATTTGAGAGAAGAAGGATTTCAGATATGGCTCAAACTACTACCCCCTGCCCGCGCTGCGGCGGACAAATGATTGCAGAAGTTCAGCAGATTTTTGATGTCGGCGTTGATCCCATGGATAAGGAACGGCTGCTCCGCGGTGCGGCAAACATCGCGATCTGCCCCTCCTGCGGCTACCAGTCCCAGATCGCCATGCCTATCGTTTACCATGACCCGGAAAAGGAACTGCTGCTGACTTATTTCCCGCCGGAGCTGAACATGCCCCTGCCGGAACAGCAAAAGATCCTCGGTCCGATGATCACCAAAGTCGTCAACAGTCTGCCGCCGGAAAAAAAGAAGGGCTACCTGTTCCAGCCCCGCACCATGCTCACTTACGACACCCTGTTTGAGACCATCCTTGAAGCCGATGGCATCACGAAAGAAATGCTCAACGAGCAGAAATATAAGAGTGAACTGATCCGGCGGCTGCTACAGACCTCCCCGGATTCCCTGGTGGAAGTGATCCGACAGGAAGAATCACACATCGATCAGAGCTTCTTCATGATGCTCAACAACACCATGGATGCTGCGATCCAGATGCGGGATAAAGACTCCTACGAAAAACTGCGCAGCCTGCAGGAGGTCCTCTTCAAAGAAACAGCTTACGGCCGGGAGCTGAAGGTCCGCGCGGATTTCACACAGAAAGCCATCACCGATCTGCAGGAACTCGGTGACAAGCTAAACCGGGATACCCTTCTGGAACTGGTCCTGAATTCACCGGATGATGCCTATCTTCAGACACTTACCGGTCTGGCACGGAATGGTATGGATTATGAGTTTTTCACCAAGCTTTCCGCCCGCATCAACAGTGCAGAAGGTGAGGAAAAGGAAAAATATACGCACATCCGCGGTCAGCTGCTGGACCTCACCCAGCGCATCGACAAAGCCCTGGCCGAAGAAAAGGATGCCCGCCGCAAATTACTCGAGGAGATCCTCAAACAGGATGATATGGAATCCGCAGTGTATCAGGCAGTCCGTGCCATAGATCAGTCCTTCACCGATGTAGTCAATGAAGAACTGGCTGCCGCCCGCAAAGCAGGAGATTTTATGCGTTCCGGCAAGCTGCAGCAGCTGCTGGACCTGATCCAAAAGCTCTATACCGCTCCGGAACAAATCCAGCTTCTGGAAACCATGCTTGGCGCGGAGACGGAAGAAGCACTGGAAGCCCTGATCGCAGAAGAACCGGAAATGGCGAGCGAGGAGATGAAGAACCTGGTCGCTGAACTGATCGAGGAAGGCAAGGCACAGAATTCGCTCACACCTGCAGTGATGGAAAAGCTTCAAATGATCCAGAAAGTGCTGGCAAAATAAACATTAAAGTTGGAGTCAGACTCCCTTCGGGAATCTGACTCCAACTTTGAACAAGATCAGATCAATAAGTTTTGGTTGCAGAATTACCGGTGGCATCGGTATAAGTCTCGGTACCTTCGACCCATGCCTCACCGTCATCATCGTCATACCCGGTAACATTATAGTGCCCTACCAAACGTCCGCCATCTTTATAATTCCAATTCTGGATGATCTCCAGGCTGCCGTCATCGTAATATCCGTTGTATGTATCCCCTGAATATTTTCCATGAGAATCCGAACCTGAAGATTTCACCCATTTTCCGGAAAGCAATTTGCGAAAAGTGTTGCTGATTGCGCCGCTGCCGCTGCCTCCGCCGCCCATCTTGCCTTCCTCACAGTCATAGCAGTAATCCACAACACTGGTATAAGGAGCCGTAGAATTCCCCATGAAGTAGGCACGGGCTTCTTCACTCCAGAAATAGATGTAGCTCTTCGAGCCATCCTCTTCGGTATTGTAACAGCCGTATTTGTCCATGTTGCACCAGCTGGCGTTGCCGTCCTGATCTGCTGATACTGCAGCCGCAAAAACAAGAACCAACACACAGATAAACAGAATAGTCAGGGATCGATTTTTCATCGCAAACCTCCATTATAACAATCAGTTTTTCATATTATAGCGCAAAAACAAATCATTTTCAATATGGTAAAATACTGAAAATTCCTGAAAATGTCATAAATTTTCAGGCAATCTGATTTTCTTGGTTTCATCTAAGGCTGCTTTGATAAAATTGATAAATGATAAAAGAAACCTGCCTGCAGCGTCAGACAGGCGAAGATCAAAAGGAAAGTATTTTATGGATATACATTATCGGCATGAATGGAAACACGAGATCAGCTATATCGATCTGCTCTCCATTCGGGCACGTCTTCAGGCAGTGGCTCAGCCGGATACCCACGCGGTCGGCGGTAAATACCTGATCCGCAGCCTGTATTTTGACAATCTGAATGATAAGGCACTCCGGGAAAAAGTAGACGGGGTCAACATGCGGGAAAAATTCCGCATCCGCTACTACAACGGCGATCCCTCAAAAATCATCCATCTGGAGAAAAAGAGCAAGCTGAACGGACTCGGCACCAAATACTCCGCCCCGCTGAGCATGGCGGAAGCCCAGTCCATCGTGGACGGAAACATCGACTGGATGCTGAACTCTCCCCATTCGCTCATCCAGGAGCTTTACTGCAAGATGCGCTATCAGGGCATGGCCCCGAAGACCATCGTGGATTACACCCGGGAGCCCTTCATCTACGGGCCCGGCAACGTCCGCGTGACCTTTGACTATGACATCCGCACCGGGCTGAACTGTACGGATTTTCTGGATCCGAACTGTGTGACGATCCCTGCGGGGGATGCGCCCATCATCCTTGAGGTAAAATGGGACGCATATCTGCCCTCTATCATCCGGGACTGTGTCCAGACCCCCGGCCGGCGCGTCGGTGCATTTTCGAAGTATGCACAATGCAGGATCTATGGGTAAGAGTGAGGAATGAGGAATGAGGAGTGAGGAGTGAGGAGTGAGTAAGGAGTAAGGAGTACGGAGTAAGAAATAAACTGCTTTCATCTGACTACTAACTACCAACTATCAACTATCAACTAAGGAGATAAATTATGACTTTCAATGATATTTTCAAATCAAGTTTTCTTGACAATGTGACGTCTGTCAGCGTTCTTGACATGGTTCTGACCATGGCGCTGGCGTTTTGTTTAGGCATGTTCATTTATCTGATCTACAAAAAGACCTATTCCGGCGTGATGTACAGCTCATCCTTCGGGGTAACGCTGGTGGCTCTGACCATGATCACCTCTCTCGTGATCCTGGCGGTGACCTCGAACGTGGTGCTTTCCCTCGGTATGGTCGGTGCACTTTCCATCGTCCGTTTCCGCAC
>CAYWGX010000148.1:0-7023 GCA_964457635.1 uncultured Leptolinea sp. | reverse complement strand
TTTAAATGAGCCGGGGATGTCCCGGCGCAAGGAACTGCTGATTGCGGCAGTCTTCGGGAGCTTTCAGGCGCTGATGCCGCTCATCGGCTGGTTCTGCGTCCATGTGATCGCGGATGCCTTTGAAACCTTCCGTAAACTGACACCGTTCATCGCGCTGGTGCTGCTGCTGTATATCGGCGGGAAGATGCTGATCGAAGGGATCCGCGGGCAGGATGAGGGCGAGAAACCCGCACTGAGCCTGACGGATCTGCTGATCCAGGGCGTGGCTACCTCCATTGATGCGCTTTCGGTGGGATTCACCATCGCGGAATATGGCTTTGCTTCTGCACTGACATCCTCGCTCATCATCGGTGCGGTGACTTTTGTGATCTGTATCGGGGGTGTGGAGATCGGCAAAGCTTTTGGAACGAAGCTCTCCGGGAAGGCGCAGATCCTTGGCGGAGCGATTTTGATTTTTATCGGGCTGAGAATATTTTTGGAAGCAGTGATTTAACGAAATCAGAAATAAGAAATCAGAAATATCATATGACATTGGAAAGGAAAGGGAATATGACCAGGATCAACGATCGGAAGGCAGCGATTATCGGCTGCGGATTTGTAGGAGCGGCTTCGGCCTTTGCTTTGATGGAAAGCGGCATGTTTTCGGAAATGGTGCTGATCGATGCCAACCGGGACAAGGCTGAAGGGGAGGCGCTGGACATCAGTCACGGACTGCCCTTTGCCAAGCCGATGAAAATTTATGCCGGGGATTATCAGGACCTGGCTGACGCGGAGCTTATCATCGTCACGGCGGGGGCCAACCAGAAACCCGGGGAGACCCGGCTGGACCTGGTCAAAAAGAACGTCGGCATTTTCCGCTCGGTTATCCCGCAGATCACCTTCTATAACCGGGACGCGATTTTGCTGATCGTTGCTAACCCTGTGGATATCCTGACCTATGCGGCGGTGAAGATCAGCGGTTTGCCGGCCAGCCGTGTCTTCGGCTCCGGTACCGTGCTGGATACAGCCCGCCTGAAATACCTGCTGGGCGAACACCTGATGGTGGACAGCCGCTCTGTCCATACCTTCATCATCGGGGAACATGGCGACAGTGAGTTCCCCGCCTGGAGCTGCACCAATATTTCCGGTGTGCCGCTGCATGATTTCTGCGAGATGCGCGGACATCATAACCATGAACAGGCTATGAATGAGCTTGCGGATTCGGTAAAGAACAGTGCCTACCGGATCATCGAAAAGAAAGGCGCTACCTATTACGGCATCGCGATGTCCGTACGCAGGATCTGCGAGGCGATCATCCGGGATGAAAAGTCCATCCTGCCGGTGTCGACCATGCAGACCGGTGCGTACGGTCTCAGTGATGTGGCGCTCAGCATGCCGGTGATCGTCGGGAAGAACGGGATCGAGGGACATGTGCCGCTCAGACTCTCTGAGGAAGAGATTGAAAAACTGAAGAGATCTGCAGAGACGCTGAAGGAGATCATCGGGGAAATATAGGAAAATCAGAAATCAGAAATAAGAAATCAGAAATCAGAAATGCAGCGTGTCACGGGGACGGTTGTCTGGAGGCACCGCATGGTTCCGGATGGAACCGGCCTCGTGACACATCGAATGACAATGAGAAATTAGAGCAATGATACAGGATATTTTGCCTGATGTTTTGAACAATCACTACGAGCATCTGCAGCCGGAGGCTGCGGACCGGGTCATCCTGTTCCGCGGAGATCGGCTGCTGACCGCTTATGACGCGGATCGGCATGAGTTTTCCTTTCCCAGCCGGGCGGACTTCCGAGGGGATGAGACGGTGGTTTACCTGTTTTCGGTGAGCGGGGTGCGGTATTTCCTGCTCCTCGACTGTGACCGGGAACCGGAGGGCTATGAGCTGCTGACCCTGCGGGAGCTGCGCGGACGGGAACAGGCCTCCAATACGGGGGTGATGGTGGCCTTCACAGCCTGGCATCTTTACCAGTGGTATCGGACCAGCCGTTTTTGCGGTGCATGCGGTGCTCCTACGGAATTTGACACGGCCGAGCGGGCGATGGTCTGTCCGAAGTGCGGGAACAAGATCTATCCGCGCATCAATCCGGCAGTGATCGTCGGGGTGCGCAACGGAGATAAACTGCTGCTGACGCGTTATAACCGTGGCTATGCCCATAATGCGCTGATCGCGGGGTTCACCGAGATCGGGGAGACGCTGGAGGAAACCGTCCGCAGGGAAGTGATGGAGGAAGCCGGACTGAAGGTGAAGAACATCACTTACTACAAATCCCAGCCCTGGGGAATCGCTGCCGATGTGCTGATGGGGTTTTACTGTGATGTGGATGGGGACGACACCATCCACCGGGATGATTTTGAGCTGAAATATGCGGCCTGGGTGGAGCGGGAGGATATCGTGCTCCAACCGGACAGCCTGAGCCTGACGAATGAGATGATGCTGGTCTTCAAAGAAGCCGACGTGTGATGTGACAAAGGGACGTGTGACATGAAACGCGTGACAAGGGGCCGGTTCCCTCTGCACTATACAGTGCGCCGGGCAACCGGCCCCTTGTCACATTTTTTAATGAACTTTCTGGAAGTTTATCATGGTAAGGCTTTTATCGCACTCGGAATTGGGACGGAAATAGATCTTTTCCGAAGCCGGCAGGCGGTTCATATCCAAAATCTGGATCCAGACCGGTTTGTCAAAGGGATGGACCGGACGTCCCAGTGTGATCTCATAACCGGAGTCACCGTATATCGGGAAGAGCCCGGAAAGGGTTTCCGAGAGCGAGCCGTCCGCATAGCCGACCTGGACGTAATAGCCGATCTGCGGGGTGCCGCGCTTGTCCGTCAGGCTGCCGGCGACGCCCATCCAGGTGCAGTTCGCGTTAGAGTAGACCAGCGCGGGATCGAAGGAGGATGGACTGCCCAGCAGTTCGAACCATTCCTCGCTGTACTGTGAGGTACCGCCCTGGTAATGTTTTACGGTCAGGGTACTTTCCGCCTGAGCCAGCAGGTCCGCCGCGTTGCCTTCAACGGTCTTGCGGGGACGCAGTTTCGGAGTCGGTGTGAGGGTCGGCGTCGGGGAGACTGTCGGGGTGGCAGTGATGGTCGGTGTAAAAGTAGGCGTCGGTGCGGTAGCTGTCGGTGTCTGTGAGATGGTCGGTGTGATAGTGAGGAACAGCACGTCCTGGGTCTGTTCGAACCAGTAGGTGGGATTCTCCAGCGGGGCTTTGTATTCTCCACCGAAATTCTTTAGCGCAAGATGTCGGAAGAGGATCGCGATCAGGATGATGACCAGCACTGCGGCTGCCGAGAGCATCCATTTTATGCGCCGCTCCCTGCGGAGCCGCCGCTGCCGCCGGGAATGCAGATCCGGCAGGTCATCGTAATCGTAGGGTTTCTTCTTCGGCATTTTCAGAGAATCTCGATCTCAGCCTGTTTCCGCTGTTCTTCCAGCCAGTCCGCGAGGGCTTTGCGCTCTGCGAGCTGCCGGACCTGGGTGTCCATTTCGCGGCCGGTTTGTATTTCAGCGACGTAGAAGATGTTGTAAACACCGTCAAGCTCCAGGATCTCGGTATGTTCACCGGCATTGAGAGCGAAGATCTTGTCTTCCGTTTCCTGTGAGAAGAGGACGCCCCGGGGGAACCAGCTCATGTCGCCGCCGGTCACCTGGTCATAGTTCTTCGCCATTTCGGTGAAGGAAATGCCCATGTTCAGGCGGTTCATCACCTCGTCAAGGTCGGAGCGGCGCTCGGACCAGATGCGGTAAACGTGCAGCTGTTCCGTGTTTTTGAGCTCTTCGAAGATGACTTCCCGCATGTTGGCTGCGGCAGTTTCCCGCTCCAGCGCTCTGCGGAAGCTGTCCTGATTGTAGTGGTTCCGGTTCTGCCATTCGCGGAGGGCATCACAGGAGCCGAGTTTGATGCAGAGAGCCTGGGTTTGCGTCTCCAGGTCGGTGCTGTCGGGTGCGAGGCCGCGCAGCTGTGCTGCCGAAAGGAACAGGGTCTCATCGATCAGGGCATTGAGGGCTTCTTCCCGCAGGGCAGCGTCATCGGGAACGTCTTCATCCAGCTGTTCATAAGCTTCCCGGAGCTGAGCCTTCTTCAGGTCCACATCTTCGATGGCGATGACAAGTCCGTTGACAAGGGCTGCCGCGGGTGGGGAAGTCGGTGTCGGTTCGGGGACCGGTGTCTCGGTTGGGGTCGGCTCTTCGGTCGGGGTCGCGGTTGGGTCCGCATGAGGGACGGTACAGGCTGCGAGCAGAAGGATACAGCAGAAAAGGAACAGTAGCAGTGTTTTCTTCATAAGGCTAATTTTAGCATAAAGGTGATAAAATTTGATTTGGATATTAATGAAAAACAGAGGGAAGCGAAGATGAAAAACGTAAAGAGTTGGATCATACCCGGTATTGTGCTTGTATTGCTGATCTCCGCTGCGACCGTGCAGCCGCAGCTCAGCATGGATGAGCAGTCCGCCATCATTGAGGCGGTGGTGCAGACGATGAACCCGGACGCCATGAGGGCGACGATCGTGGCGGAGGTGGAAGCGGACCTGATGGAAAAATTCACGGCTGCAGGTTATGTCGGCCTGGCAGCGGCGCTTTCCGTGCCGGTGCAGGAAGAGGAGGCTTCGGTATCCCCGGAGACGATCCTTCCGACCGTTACGCCGACGCCGGCTTTATCAGCGGCTCCTGCGAATACGCCCGGGCCGAAAGCGGATGCAGGCCCCCGTTTGATCGAGACCAATATCGCGGATTATTATGACGGAGCGGTGATGCAGGAGGACGGGACTTACCGCGGACTGCATGCCAAACAGGTGAATGCTTACGCCTATACCATCGGTGAGGACGAAAACGGTGTGGTACGCCAGTTCCATACGGAATATACGCCCAACACGCGCTTCAATGTGGATGTGGTTTTTGAAAATGACGGATCTCTGGTCTGGCCGCCGCGCATCGAAATGCGCCATGTGGGGAATGTGGGCGAGTATACGGGACATGCCGAGAGCGTTTACGCGGACCGTACCAATGACCCGGTCAAGCCCGGCGACCGCTGCTCTTTCACCGTTTCATCCTATGGCAGCGAGGTTTTAGGCTGGACGACTTTCTATTTTCAGCTTTATGACGCGGATTCCGGTTCCATCATCGAAGGCGGACAGGGATCCTTCACCTATCACGCGATTTAAGGAAACACTGACTCCAGGGACACTGCGAACATTTCCCGATGTCCCGGAAGTTGAAAATTGGGACATGTCCCAATGACACAAAGGGAGACTTAATGAACGAAGAATTGATCAAAAAACTGGATGAGCTGGAACGCTCGCTGTATGTCTTTCACCATCTTTCCTCACAGGTGGAACTGGATGCCCTGACTGCCGCACCGCAGGAAAGTGCAGCCGGCCGCAGTGTGGTGATGGAGTATCTGAGCAATGAACGCTATAAGCTTTTCGCATCCGAACAAACCGGTGAGCTGCTGCAGCAGCTCTCGGAGCGGAAGGATGAGCTGCCGGAACGGACCGCCCGGCAGACTGAATTCCTCAAACGGGACTATGATCGCATGAAGGCCATCCCGCAGGAGGAGTATGTGAAATATGACGTGCTGATCTCCGAGGCACAGAACGTTTGGGTGAAGGCCAAGCGGGAGAATGACTTCGCATCCTTCGCACCGTACCTGGAAAAGATCGTGGAGAGCCAGCTGCGTTTTATCGGCTATTGGGACCCGAAACACGAGAAAAATCCCTATGACGTGCTGCTGGATGAGTACGAATACGGGCTGACACAGGAATTTCTGGACGATTTCTTCGGAAATTTGAAGCAGACCATCGTCCCGCTGGTGCACAGCATCACGGAAAAGGGGTGGCAGCCCCGTTCGGATTTCCTGCATCGGGCGGCTCCTCTGGAAAAGCAGCGCACTCTTTCCGATTATTTGATGGAGGTGCTGACACTGGATCGTGATCACTGCGCTATCGGGGAAACGGAGCATCCCTTTACGCTGGAATTCAATCGGGACGATGTGCGCATCACTACGCATTACCATCTCAATGCGGTGATGAGCTCCTTTTATTCCGTAATGCACGAGGGCGGACATGCGCTCTATGAGCTGCACACCGGTGAGGAGCTGCGTTTCACTTCACTGGCCTCCGGAGCTTCCTCCAGCATCCATGAGAGCATTTCGCGCTTTTTCGAGAACATCATCGGGCGCAGCAAAGGCTTCTGTGCCTTTATCCTGCCGAAGATGAAGGAACTTTTCCCGGAGCAGTTCGCGGATGTCAGTGATGCGGAGTTTTACAAGGCGGTCAACATCGCTCAGCCTTCGCTGATTCGTACGGAAGCCGATGAACTGACCTACTGTCTGCATATCATGGTCCGCTATGAGATCGAAAAGGGCCTGATCAGCGGGGAGATCGCGGTGCGGGATCTGCCGCGGGTCTGGAATGAAAAGATGAAGGAATACCTGGGCGTGGACGTGCCGAATGACACGAAGGGTGTGCTGCAGGATACCCACTGGAGCGGCGGTTCTTTCGGCTATTTCCCGACTTATGCGCTGGGGAATGCCTACGGTGCACAGATGTGGGAACGGATGAAGCAGGATGTGGATGTGGCCGGCTGCTGCGCGAAGGGTGAACTGGCGCCGGTGGTGGAGTGGCTGACGGAGCATGTGTTCCGCTATGGCTGCATGCTGGACCCGGTGCCGCTGTTTGAGCAGTATTGCGGCGCAAAGTTCACACCAGAACCGTACTGCCGCTACCTTAAAGAAAAATACAGTGAAATTTACGAGCTTTAATGGGCGTAAAGTATTGATTCTTAAAACATATTAAATAAAAAGAGGGACGGTCTTCAGACCGCCCCTCTTATCATACGATCATCCGATAATTTTATTTCTCTCTGAAATATTTCGTCAGCCCGAACGCCTTGGAGAATTCCATCACCAGGAGTGGGGCGAAGATCAGCCCAAGACCGATCAGGTAAACGTTCCCCGGCAGGGAGATGAGCCCGAAAATGCGGCGGACCGGGGTGAAGAGCACCAGGCACATCAGCACCACGGA
>CAYWGX010000147.1:0-7035 GCA_964457635.1 uncultured Leptolinea sp. | reverse complement strand
GGTATAGAAGTAAACATGGGACCAGACGAACACTTTCAAGACGATCCAAAGGCCGTGGAGAGCTATCGGATCACGGATGAACAGAAGGCTTACCTTAAAGAATTAAAGTATAAAAGACAGGTCATATAAAGGATATTTGTGTCCACTCCTCTTTCGTCATACGGTTGACGTGGCCTTTGCGGGTCTCATTCATCCGTGGAACCGGCACGTCTTCGGTAGTCCATTGATAGATGAAACCCAGCTTTTCCTGGACCCGTTGGGATTTTTCATTGCCGTCATAGTATCCGCACCAGACCCGTTCCAGGTGAAGATCTTCAAAAGCGTGGCGCAGGATCTCTTTGCCAGCCTCTGGCATGATGCCCTGGCCCCAAAAAGGAACGCCCAGCCAATACCCCAGCTCCGCCTCATCATCCTGTGCAGCAAGGTCGCTGTAAAAGTTCAGCCCGATGCAGCCGACCAGCTGTCCCGTATCTTTCAGCACGATCGCATAGGTCTCCGGAACCATCAGCACATCGCGGATGATCTGCCGGCTGTTTTCCACGCTTGTATGCACCGGCCATCCCGCTGCCGGTCCCACCCGCGGATCCTTTGCGTATTCATAACATGCCTCCGCATCGCTTTCCGCCCAGGGACGGAGAATCAGTCTTTCGGTTTCCAGTGTCATCTTAGCTCCGTGGTACACCCGGACCTGTCCCCGATGTACCAATTTTTGATTTATGGCTCATCATCGAAAAGGTCGGGGGTGGTATCTTCCTCGAAACTTTCTTTGCCGAGCTCGGTGATTTTGATCTTACCGGCTTCGCCGTATTGATACAGCTGGTCAAGCAATTCGATTGCTGCTCGAATCTTGGTCCGCAGCAGATAACCGCCGGCTTCGGTGTTGGCATAGATTGTTTCCGGAGAAAGCTTTGGCTGCCAATCATAAGCCCAGGCATGGAACTCCTGTATACTTTCCAATACCTGCAGAATCTCATCCTTGGTCAATGAAGCCAGCTCCGGAGAGTTGATGATGGCATTCAGGCTGTTTTTGACCGCTTTCAAAGCAGCCGCATCATCGGCAAAAATCATATCCGCGTTTTCGAACTCATGTTTTTTGTCAATAACATCTTCCGTGAAGGAGGAACTGAAGGCGAAGAGGGAAAATGTGCCTTCCAGCCGGCCGGCGGGCAGCAGGAACTCCTGCATATTGCGATAACTTTTTGCCCGTGCTTTTTTTCCCATTCTGCCGATCAGTTCAGCTTCATCAAAAAGGATGACCCAGCCTCTCATCCCGGCCTTACGAAACAGAGAGCTCATGAAGGCGAAATAATCCATACAGTGCTTTGTTTTGCTGAAACTCAGATTGAATTGTGCCGGCTTTACGGTGACTCTGCGGAAACTTTTCTTCACTGCGGCATTGGAGAGGAACTCTCCTTCCAGATCCTGCAGCAACAGCGCCTTTTCTTCTTCATCCTGTGCACCCCATATGGCTTTGAGCACATGGTAGATCTTGTTCGTTTCCAGTTCTGTAGCTGTATAAGCCAGAAGTTCTCCAGCGGACCCGCTGCCGGGGGTCATTTCCTCAAGGAGCGTGCGGAAACCTGGCTGTTCTTTTCCGGGAAGGTAGGTATTCGCCATTAACCGCCCATAGAGCACATGGAGTTTATCAAGTGGTGTTTCTTTCCCGAGCGACACATAGGAGACCGCCATTTTTTCTTCGGAAGCGATGCTGAAGACCGTATTCAGCATGTGGGTTTTCCCTTCACCGTAACTGCCCCTGAAGATCATCCCGGAGGAGACCCCGGAATCCCTGGTTTTCTCGAGTTCCGTGCGGATTTTATTGAGCATGGCAGGACGTGCTTCCGAGAAATATGCACCGACTGTTCGGGAGGGAACGCCCGACCGCAGCGCTTCAATTACATGCATTGCCTTGAAATCAGCCATTTTCCCGCACTCCTTCCAATGTCATTCTGTTCATCATATAGGGAAGCCCAAGCCGTCCGTAAACAGCCCTTTCCCTGATATTCTCCGCGTTTTCGATATTGAGCGGGAATTTTTCCTGATCTTCTCCGGACAGTGCCTGAACAAGCTTTTCCGACATTTGGCAGAGAGCTTCCGGCGTATACATCTCATCGCCATAGCGATCCATGTCGATAATGTCAGCAAAGCGGTTAAAACGTGTACTGACGATCTCGTTTTGGACACGCAGCCACAACGCCTGATAAGATTTCATTCCCAGGTTTTCATCATCCATCAATTCCCGGTCAAAGCTAAGCAGGAAAAACACATAATGCATGCTGTCAATATCATCGATCAGCTGCCGTATGCTCTCATAGGTGTCTTCACGACGGGTTTTGGTATAACGCATGGCATCCGCCGACCCATGATTGAGCAGTATTTCCATATCGTCAATGCTCACCAAAAGGCCCTGATATCCGCCCATGTGAATGACCTCGCCCAGGGAACGCAGCAGATGACGGGCATTGTATTTCGTAATCGGCGTAGGATTGATGCCCAGTGAACGCATTTGCGCTGCTTTGATAGTTTTATCACCGTTCAGCCAGCCCAGCAGGATCTCCCGTCCGCCGCTTTCCAGTACAGGATGGCCGAGAATATCTCCGGTAAGCATGGAGCAGCAGACTGCAAAAGTATTATCCAGCAGCGGATTTCGGACAAACATTTCCCGCAGAACCTGGCGCAGCGCGTTACGAGTGATAGCATCATTTTCACCCATTTCTGAGAGCAGATCCACGTATTTCTTTCCTTCAGGGATCGCGGCCGGGTCATGTCCCATTCTCCTGACAGCGGTCTTTGCACATTCTTCCACGATGTGGGCAATATCGCATTGCCGCAGAATCTGCAGATAAATTTCCCGGAAATCATGCAGCCAGACCTCCTTTGCGGATAAAATGACCGTCAGAAAGCCACATTCTTCCGCTTCATGCCGCATCCATAAGGTAAAATGGGTTTTTCCGCTGCCGGGATTTCCGGTAACGAATTTGATCTTGCTTCCGCCTTCGGGAATATAGGTTTTGAGATAATGTTTTGTTAAGAATTCCGTCAGCGAATCAAGTCCGACAGTGATTTCCTGCAATACAGAATTGCTTTCCGGGGCCTTCCCCGACTGAAGGCTCAACAGGCTTTGTTCCCGGTTTTCGTTTTCCATTGTCATGAGGGCAGTCTCCCCGGTTTATTTTTTATTCATTTACCGTATTTTTCAAATGCAGGGTGCTGATATAGTATTCAACGCCGGTGCTGCTCAATACCCGGATGCCGCTGCCTTCCCGGCTAGTTCCGAAGGAATACTGCGCGCCGCTTTTGGTTACCCAGGCTTCCGGTCCCTGTTCAAAGGCACGGGAAAGGTCAAATGCGAAGGCCTGCATGTCATATTCTTTACGCGCGCGGGCCATGAGGGCAAGGTTTTTATAAATTTTCGTCAGGGTCTGGCTGCTTCCCAGACGGGCACCGGAGCGCAGGCAGGTGATCTCATAGGCTTCCGCCAGTTCGTTCATGAATGGCTGCACATTGAACTTTGCTGAAAACAGCTTTGCCTGTCCATCTTTGATTGTTTGGGCAATAAAAACAGGACGGCAGCTCTGAACCTTTTTGCGATCCATCCAAATTTCTCCCGGACGTTCTTTATCACCATAAATGCGGATCTTATAAGGGAACATTTCATAAACCCCTTTTTCACCTTTGACATCGATTTCTTTGGCTTCGCAGGACTCCAGCAGCTGGCAGGTGAAATCACCGCTGACGAAATAATCCTGTGTATCGAAGGATTCAATCTCTGTCTGAAGTGCTTCAGCTTGCGCGCTGAGCTGCGCGATGGTTTCCCGCAGAAGGCTCAGCTGTTTTTTTGCTTCGGTCAGGTTGCCGGTTTCCACATTCTTTTGGATTCTTTTCTGTGTATTGACAATAGCAGCGGCGGAATCTTTTACGCTCTTGTTATATGACTTCTGTTCATCCAGAAAAGCTTCATAATTTTGCATGTTGACTTACTTCTTTCATTGTAATAGATTATCTTTTCAATTATAGCCTGTATTTGGTTCTCTTCGAGAAATATATCGATATTTATGCAAAAATCATCTTTACAAATTCGGATTTCATGATATCATGCAATTATGAGAAAAATCAGGAAAGGATACCGCCATGAAACTCTATAACTGGCAGCATGAATGTCTGCAGACCTGGGAAGCAAACAATTTCCGGGGAATTCTTCATGTGGTCACCGGCGGCGGGAAAACCTTTCTGGCATTAAACGCGATCGATCGTTACCTTGCGCTATATCCTGAGGCAAGGATCAAAATCGTTGTTCCGACTATCCCACTTGCAGGGCAATGGCAGACCGCTCTGCTGCATCACGCGGTCGAAGCAGAATACCGTCCCGGATTTTTCGGCGGAGGGAAACACGATGACCCGGACCGGCATGTCATGATTTATATCGTGAACTCAGCGAGGAAATATCTGCCGGAGCATGTCCGCCGGGATTTTTCGCTGGGACGGCATGTGCTGCTGATCTGTGATGAGTGCCATCATTATCAGGCTCCGCAGAACCGCCGTATTTTTGATTTCATGAATGCTTCCTATGCCGTCAAAACGCAATACGCATCTCTCGGCCTTTCCGCGACACCCTTCGGAACGGAGAATGATCAAGTCCTTGTGGATACATTGGGACCGGAAATATACCGCTACGATGTTCAAAACGCTTCGGCGGATGGCATCGTTTCTCCCTTTACCATTTGTGAAGTCGCGGTCACGTTTCTGCCGGATGAAAAAGAGGTATATGAAAAACTAACCTATGAGCTGATTGTTCTCCGTATTAAACTGCTGCGGAGCTTCCCGGAATTGAAGGAATTGCCTGAGCGGGCTTTTCAGTCAGCTGTTAGTAAGTTGGCGCATGAAGCCGGGATGGACCCGGAAAACGCGGCAGCGGCTTATCTGTTGAAAACATGGGAGCGAAGAAGAGTTTGCATACTTGCTCAGTCCCGGCTTTTATGCGGGTCCGCGATTGTTGATCAACTGCCGGAAAATGAGCGGATTCTGATCTTTTGTGAGCGTATCACCCAGGCAGAGGAAATGTGCCGGATCCTGCGCAGAAATAAGGGGAATGTCTGTGCCTTATACCACTCTGAAATGACCAAAGAAGCCCGGCAGCGCAATATGGCAGACTTTCGGGAAAATCGTGCCAGGATTCTGGTGAGCTGCCGCTGCCTGGATGAAGGCCTGGACATGCCGGACGCCACAACCGGCATTGTGCTCAGCGGCGCTTCCGTTCCCCGTCAGCGTATCCAGCGGCTGGGCAGGATCATGAGGAAATCCGAAGGGAAAACAGCTGCCACCTTGTATTACCTCTATATTCAGGAATCCGCGGAGGATTCTGCCTTCCTGCCGGGTCTGGACTCCCAAAATAATATCTCCCTACGCTATAACTCACTGGAGCAGATTTTTTCAAACAATCTCTACGAATACGCGGCCATGGAACTGCTGGACCGGGCCCGAAATGCAGGTTTTGACGAAAGCCGTCTGAAGGAACTGCGCCGCTGCCTCATCGAAGGTCTTCCCCGCGCTGATTACCTGCTTCCTGAAAATGTGCTGGAAGACTGCAGCAAACAATCATCTACCCGCCGCGAACGCAACTATTGGCAAACCATGAAGCGGGTCGGAAAATTGTTTGGACATAAAGAAAACCTTTAAGAAAATGTTCAAATTTGACAGTTACCCGTTAAGCAGCTTCAGAAACTTTTTATCATTCATCTGCTCGTTGGTGACATATTCGCCATCGTGGAACAGGGCGTAGTTCGTGACCGGAGCAGGAGCGTTTTGAGCGGCTTCCCGGGTGTCGATTTTGATGGCTTTGAACGGGACGCCGGCTTTTTCGGCAGTCTCCTCAAGGATCGGGACATATTTCGCGTTGAACGGGCATTGATTCGTGTAATACAAAACATAACCGCTCTCATTAATATGGGGATGCTTTGCGCAAGCTTTAAAATGGGGAGCATCCGCATCTTTTTCGAAAGGCAGATGCCACAGCTGGATCCCGTTATCCGCCTCATCACACACGGAAAAGCCCTTATATTTCAGGAATTTCGGGTCTGCCAGGAAGGGCTTCTTCTTTGCCGCACAAAGGATACACAGTCCCCTCTTTCCCTTTGATTTGCTGTCTTCAATGCAGGCATTCAGCAGATCTGTGGAATACCCATGCCCCTTCAGGGAACCGGACACCCACAGGCAGTCGATATACATATATTCAGGAGCCTCGATGGGGACCCAGGCGTTTTCTGCGGGGATATATTCGATAAAGCACTTGCTCCGCTCCACACTTTTCAGAAAGACCAGCCCTTCATCAAAGCGCTCCGCCAGCCAGGATTTCTTGGATGAAACCTGAACATCTTTGTTGTTGGATATGGCGCAGCAGATGTGCTCATTCTCCAGATTGTCTTTTGTAACTCTGATATATTCCATCTGTACGGTCTCCTTCTCTTCACAGATCAAATATACTCGTCTGCGGACACTTTTCCGGGAATTCCTGCATAAACCGGAAGCATTCATCCGGATTTGATATGATCCCGTTGTCGCCGCAGATCTTATGAAACAGCTCCATCAGCCGGGCGCTGTTCGGGCTCGGCAGGTTATAAGCATTTCCGTAGCGCCTGATATAGCGTTCCTTCAGCCCCGGAAAATGCCGGTCCAGCGCGGCATAATAATATTCCCGGTCGCCTTCCCGCAGGGTGAGTCCCATGTCAAAACAGATGATCCCTTTCACACCCACCCGGACGCATTCCATCAGGATCGCCCGGATGTTCTCTTCCGTATCATTGAGGAAGGGCAGGATGGGCGTCAGCCACACCACCGTCGGGATCCCCCTGGTCTGCATCTGCTCCAACACTTCGATCCGCCGCTGCGTATTGCAGACATTCGGCTCAACGATCCTGCATAAGTCTCCATCCCATGTCGTCAGCGTCATCTGCACCACACACTTCGCGGAGCGGTTGATGGCATCCAGCAGATCGATATCCCGAAGGATTCGGTCCGATTTCGTCTGAACTGCCGCGC
>CAYWGX010000146.1:0-7095 GCA_964457635.1 uncultured Leptolinea sp. | reverse complement strand
GGGCCGTACCGCCGCGCCGGAGCAGGTTGCAGCACGTCTCGCTGCACGGGACGGTATGGATCATCGAACTCTGTGTCATCGGCGACAGCCGGGGCTTCTTTATGGAGACCTGGTCAAGGCGCGAATTTGAAGCAAACGGTCTGTTTTACGATTTTGTGCAGGACAACCACTCGTATTCAAGCGTGAAGGGAACGCTCCGCGGCATCCATTTCCAACGCGGAGAAAAGGCACAGGCCAAGCTGGTGCGCTGCGTACGCGGGGCTGTGCTGGATGTCGCGGTGGATCTGCGGCCGTCCAGTCCCACATATAAGCTCTGGCAGGCAGTGGAGCTGAGTGAGGAGAACAAGCGGCAGCTTTTGGTCCCGAGGGGGTTTGGTCACGGCTTTGTCACGCTGACAGATCATGTGGAGTTTCTGTACCGTGCAGACAATCCCTACGCTCCGGAGGCCGATGCAGGCATTCTCTGGAACGACCCGGAGCTCGGGGTCGAATGGGGAGTCGAAACTCCTATTCTCTCCGAGAAGGACAGACACAACCCGCTGCTGTGTGACGCAGTAACGGACTTTGAGAACTGGTGAGCATGAAGGTTTTGGTCACCGGCGTCAGCGGTCAACTCGGTCATGACGCGGCAAAGGAATTGATGCGGCGCGGCATTCCCTTCCTCGGCGTGAGTTCGAGAGAGTTGGACATCACCGACCGGGACGCGGTGCGGCGTGTAATGAATGTATATCGACCCGATACGGTGCTGCACTGCGCTGCCTGGACGAAGGTTGATCTTGCAGAGGATGAGCCGGAAATGTGCATGCGGGTTAACGCCGATGGTACGCGGTACATCGCCGAAGCTTGCAGGGAATGCGGCACAAAGCTGCTGTATGTCTCCACGGACTACGTGTTTCCCGGCACGGGTGTCAAACCATGGGAGACCGACGACAAAACCGGCCCGCTGAACGTCTATGGACAGAGCAAGCTCGCGGGCGAAGCGGCTGTACAGGAGCTGCTGGAGCAATATTTTATTGTCCGCACTTCCTGGGTGATCGGTGAGCATGGGAACAACTTTGCCAGGACCATGCTGCGCCTCGCGGAGAATCATCGCGAGCTTCGCGTGGTGGGCGATCAGATCGGCTCCCCGACCTTTACCGCCGATCTCGCTCCGCTGCTATGCGAGATGATCGGAACGCAGGCGTATGGCATATACCATGCAGCGAATGAAGGTTTCTGCTCCCGGGCGGAGCTTGCGGAGGCTGTCTTCCGCCTCACGGGAAAGGACATCATCGTTCATCCTGTCAGCACGGAAGAATACGCCGCGAAGGCCATCCGGCCGAAAAACTCCCGCCTGAGCAAGCGCTCTCTGGATGATGGCGGTTTTTCAAGATTGCCGGATTGGGAAGAAGCACTTGTAAGAATGCTGGAACGGGAGTGACTTGAATGAATGGACAGAATGTAACTCCAGCCTTTGAAAACCCTGCGGCTCTTATTTCCGCATGTGAAGCCAAAGGCGGTACCTTCTGCGGACAGTTCCCCGCCGATACAGACAGGCGGGTGTTGCTGGCAAGCCATGAGCTGGGGCTGAACGGAGCCCCAATCGCTCTGCTGAATATGGCCCGGAGCCTGAGACGTCTGGGTTGGCAGCCGGTACTGATTTCGCCGGCAGCAGGGCCTCTGCTTAACACGCTCATACAGGAGTCCTTCCCGGTACTGATCTGTCCCATGCTGACGGAAAATGATGTGCTGCCGCGGTCAACCGCTCTGTTCCGTTTTGTGGTGCTCAATACGATCGTGTTCGCACGCGTTGCCGCAGCGCTCAACGGATCGGGTAATAGCATTCTGTGGTGGGTGCATGAGGCGGAGGAAATATATCATTACGAATTCGCGCAAAGCATGCCGCCCCATCTGTTTTCCAATATCAAACTTTATGCCGTCAGCCTTCGGAGCCGAGAGCACCTGCTTCAGCACCGTCCAGACTATTTTGCCGGAGTACTGCGTTACGCCATCCCCGATGCAGCCAAAAAGGATGTGAAGCCTTATCCTCTTTCCATCAGAGCAAATGGAAAGCGCGTATTTGCCCTTGTGGGGACGGTAGAGAAGCGCAAGGGGCAGGATGTGCTGCTTGATGCTGTAGAGCTCCTGCCGGAAGATATCGCGCATCAATGCTTTTTCGTCTTTGTCGGGTTGGTTTTTCACACGGATATCGGGGATCGGATTCGCCAGGCAGCTTCTGCTCAGGAGGACAGATTTCAGTACATCCCGCAGCTTCCGATAGAAGATATGCCTGCTTTTTATAGATCCGTTGACTGTGTGATCTGCGCCTCCCGGAACGATCCCGAGCCAATCACGGTGGCAGAGGGCTGTCAGTTTTCCAAATCGGTAATCTGCTCCGAGCATACCGGGATGGCTCCACTCCTCGAACGGGATCACGCGGGCTTTGTCTATGGAGGCGATGATCCTGCAGCACTTGCGCACTGCATTTTACAGGTTCTCGACCAGAGCGCAGAGGATGCGGCTGCAATGCGGGAACGCGCACGATCATTTTATCTTTCTCACTTTTCACTTGAGTCATTCGACCGGCGTCTGAAAACAGAAATTGTGCCGGAAATGCTGGGCCTGACCTTGCTGAGCGGAGAGTCTTATTCGCAGGAGCAGCTTCTTCTGCTTGCGGAGAACGGCAGGCAAAGACTCCTGCATAGCGAGTCGAAGCAAAAGCAGTATCTTGTGAAGATAGCCGACCTGGAGCAGACCATCCTCGAAAAGCAGGCACTCATCAAATCGCTTGAGGAACAGAACCGTTATCTCAGCGAAAGCTTTGAAACGATCTCCAACGCGTTCTTTTGGAAGATCACAAAGCCCGCACGTTTTGCGCTGGATGTTATAAAGTGGGCGGCACGGCCGCGTGCCGAGAAAGGGCTTTTGCGAAAAGGACTTTACAGTCTGCGGACAAATGGGTTTTACGTCACGTGGCAAAAGGTTATGAAGAAAATCTATTTTGATGATAGCTTCACCCATTTCGCAAATCAAGCGCTTTTCTCAGAGGAAGAACTTGCCCAACAGCGTAAGCATCCCTTTTCAGAAAGAGTCAAATTCAGCATTGTGGTGCCGCTGTATAACACGCCGGAGAAGTTTTTGCGGGCGATGATCGAATCGGTATTTGCCCAGACCTATCCGAATTGGGAGCTTTGTATGGCGGACGGCAGCGATGCAAAGCACGGCGATGTGGAACGCGTCTGCCGGGAATATGCGGACAGGGACCGCCGTGTCCGCTATCGGAAACTGGAAAAAAACTTCGGCATTTCCGGCAACACCAACGCTTGTCTTGAGATGGCAACGGGAGACTATATCGGTCTTTTCGACCACGATGATCTGCTTCACCCGGCGGCGCTGTACGAGGTCATGCGCGCCGTTTGTGAGAAGAACGCGGATTTCATCTATACGGACGAGAATACCTTTCATGACACTCCCGAGGACGCCTATCTGCCGCATTTTAAGCCGGATTTCGCCCCGGATAATCTGCGCGCCAATAACTATATCTGTCATTTTACGGTATTTAAAAGTTCACTGCTCAATGAAGTTGGCCTGTTCGACCCTGCCTGCGACGGTTCGCAGGATCATGACATGGTGCTGCGCCTGACAGAGAAAGCGGAGCGCGTGGCGCATATCCCGGAAATTCTGTATTACTGGCGAGCGCACGCAGGCTCAGTTGCGGAGAGCGTCGGTGCTAAGTCTTATGTGATACAGGCGGGAGTTCGGGCAGTGGAAAAACAGCTTAAACGTCTCGGACTTGAGGGCAAAGTCGAACCGGTGCGCCCTGGACTGACGATCTATCGCACCCGCTACACAGTCAGAGGTACACCGAAGGTATCCATCCTGATTCCCAATTATGAGCATATCAATGATTTACGGACTTGTCTGAATTCCATATTCAGCAAAACAACCTGGCCGAATTATGAGATCGTTATCGTGGAAAACAACAGCAAATCTCCGGAGCTTTTCGCTTATTACAGCAGGATTCAGAAGGAGCATGAAAATATTCGTGTGGTCAACTGGCAGGGAAAATTTAATTACTCCGCCATCAACAATTTTGGCGCTCAGTATTGTACCGGCGACTACCTGCTCCTTCTCAACAACGATACAGAGGTCATTACCCCCGGCTGGATTGAGGAAATGCTGATGTTCGCCCAGCGGAAGGACATTGGATCAGTAGGCGCGAAGCTATGTTATCCCGACAAGACCATTCAGCATGCGGGCGTCTGTCTGGGTATGGGCGGCGTGGCAGGACATTACTTCCAGCACGTGGACCGGGAAAATTTGGGCTATATGGGGCGGCTTCTTTATCCGCAGAATATGACTGCAGTCACGGCGGCATGCATGCTGCTGCGCAGGGAGGTCTGGGACAAAGTGGGCGGCTTGAATGAGGACTGGCCAGTGGCCTTTAATGACGTGGATCTCTGCATGCGTATCCGTAATGCGGGGTATCTGATCGTCTGGACGCCCTTTGCCGAGCTGTGTCATTATGAATCCAGGAGCCGCGGCGTTGAAGACACGCCGGAGAAGCAGGAACGTTTCCACTCTGAGGTTATTCGTTTTCAGCAGAGATGGAAGGAGGAGCTCACTGAGGGTGATCCGTATTATAACCCCAATCTGACCCTCGACAGGTCGGATTTCTTTCCCGTCCATGTTCTTCAAAAGCATGATGCGAGGTGAGACGTGGTGAGACCGGCGCATAAGGAACGTTTCTCTGCTGCTGAATTTGCTTTGATTGCGTTCTGTTTCTGCATCCGGCTTATTGTTTTACGCTGCTTTGGTTGTTGCTGTTCGTATTGACAGCTCTGGATACTATGAAAAAAAATGATTCTGTAAAAGGAACGGGTAAATATATAATGAGTAAAGACGACATAAAGAGTGAAAAACTTACTGCTGTGGAGGCACTGGTAATTCTGGCGGCGATATGGGGATGCGCATGGATCATACGGACATATCTCCATAACTCCGCACTGATTGTACCTGCGGCGGTAATTGCATCTGCTCTTGAGGCGCTGATCTTCTTTTTCCCGGATCGGTTCTGCCGGGCGGCGGACCTCTGCTTCCGTTACCGTTGGTCACTGGCACTGCTGATATTCTTCGTTTGCGTCTGCCTGCGCCTTCACGGATCTTCAATCGGCATATATGACGAGGTATTCCCGACGCAAATCATTACGGAGGAGACGACGCTTTACGGAGTGCCGCGCTGGATCCGCTCGGACGAATTCAGCTTGGCAACGCCTAAATATCTCTCCCAGGCGGTGAACAATTGGCGGCTGTACAGTCAGCAGATGAGTCTGTCGCCGACCAATATGGTATTGGATTTCTACAGTCCGGTGTGGGACTGGACGATCCTCGGAAAGCCGCTTTCCTGGGGTTTTCTGCTCTTCGGCAATGAAGTCGGCCTGAGCTGGTACTGGTGCATGGAGATTATTCTGCTGTTTATGACAGCGTTTGAGATGTGTTTGATTATGACCGGCAATCGACTGACAGCGCTGCTCGGAGCGGTTATGATCGTGCTTTCTCCGGCAATACAGTGGTGGGTCATGCCGCACATGCCGCTGGTGATTCTGTACGCGATGGCGCTGTTTGACATCGGATACCGGTTTTTCACAGCGGAGAGAACTCTCACCAGATGGTGTGCGGCAGCGCTGGCGATGATGACGGCTGTCGGATTTGTGCTCTCGATCTTTCCCTCGTTCCAGGTGCCTTGCGGGTATACGGTTCTGATTCTGCTGACGGTTTGTCTGCACCGCGACAGACACTATCTGACGTTTTCGAGACACGACTGGCCGTGCCTTGTGCTGCCTGCCCTGGGCGCGCTGCTGATCCTCGGCCGCTTTTTTCTTCAGTCGCGGGAGGAGTTGCTCCTGCTGATGAACACGGTCTATCCCGGCCAAAGAGTTGGGAGTGGAGGGAACCGCAGCATTTATGATCTGTTCACTGATTTCGCCAGCCTGTTCCTTCCGTATAAGGACATCACCTACGCCAACAATTGTGAGGTTGCAAGCTATATTCATTTTGCGCCTTTTTTCCTTGTATTGTCCCCAAGACTGTTTACAGACAAGAACAGAAGCGGTGACAGAAATCTCGCTGTCGGCAAAACGCTTTTCTGGATAATAATGGCTGAAGCCGTTTATATGCTGATCGGTATTCCCCGCTGGCTTGGCAAAATTACCCTGCTGGGCTTTTGCAACCGTATGTACCAGGTTTACGGCTGGACTGCGGCACTGTTTACAGTGTGGGGCTTTAATGCACTTTTCCGGTATCCGGACTGTTTGAGCAAAAAGGAAAAATTGCTCTGGCCTCTTGCGTACGGCGCTTTCTGGCTGCTGTTCGTAAAGGACGATTTACAGGGATATTTCTCACAATTTGTCGTCGCGGGGCATTCAGTCGGTACATGCCTGCCCGTCCTGACGGCTCTGGTTTTTGTCGTGATCCTGCTGCTTGCATTCCGGCAGAGGCAGCAGCTGATGACAGCGCTGTTGACATTGATAATGTTTTTCTGTGGTGCGACCGTAAACCCGATCGAACGTGGTATTGGTGCTGTCACAAATCATCCCATCAGTGCTGCGATTTCCGAAATCGCTGTGCAGGAACCGGAAAGCCGCTGGCTGGGTATTGACTGTGCTTTTTTTCTCTCAAATTATGTTATGGCAAACGGAGCGCGTGTGCTGGATGCGATAAACTTCTATCCCGATGTGGAGAAATGGGAGATCCTTGATCCGGGCGGACAATATGACGATGTGACAAACCGCTATGCAAACGAGAGTGCAGTATTCACGGAGGGAGAGAATGCCGTTGAACTGGTATTTCCTGATTCGATACTGCTTCATCTGAACCCCCAGAGCCTGAAGGATCTTGAAATCCGCTACCTGTTCACACCCATGGACTATACGGAACTGTTGACCGGGTATGGCATTACCTGCGATTATATAACGGGACAGGACGGCTACGGAATCTGGAAACTCAGCTATTGATATGCAGAAAAAAAATTGAGGTGTTAAATGCTCCATACATTGAATCAGCACCGTTTCCTGTTTGAAGAACTGGTCAGGCGGGATTTTGATCGGAAGTATAAAG
>CAYWGX010000145.1:0-7123 GCA_964457635.1 uncultured Leptolinea sp. | reverse complement strand
GGAACGGCGGACGCGGACGGGGCATACCACGTTTCCCCTGGATTGAGTTCAGCAGTGCTGTTTCTTCACCACAGACAAAGGCACCGGCGCCGAGACGCAGGTGGCAGCGGAAGCTGAAACCGGATCCGAAGATGTTGTCACCGAGCAGTCCCATTTCTTCAGCTTCTTTAATGGCGATGCGCAGACGCTTCACAGCGATCGGGTATTCAGCACGAACGTAGAAGTAACCGTTATGGGCACCGAAGGCATAACCGGCGATGACCATACCTTCAATGACAGCCAGCGGATTACCTTCAAGGATGGAACGATCCATGAACGCACCCGGGTCACCTTCATCGCCGTTGCAGACGATGTATTTGTCTTCGCTTTCAACATTCTTCGCAAACTGCCATTTGCGTCCGGTCGGGAAGCCCGCTCCGCCGCGGCCGCGAAGTCCGGAAGCGAGAACTTCATCGATAACTTCCTGCGGATCCATGCTCAATGCACGGCGCAAGCCCTGGAATCCGCCCATGCCGAGAGCTTCATTGATGTCTTCCGGATTGATGACACCGCAGCCATGGAGGGCAATGCGCTTCTGCTTTTTGTAGAAGTTGATGTTATCCTGTTTGATAACTTTCTCATGGGTTGCCGGGTCGACATAAAGCAGACGTTCAACAACTTCACCGCCGATGATATCTTTTTCGACGATCTCTTCAACGTCTTCGATCTTGACCAGACGATAGAGTGTATCTTCCGGGTAGATCTTCACGAAAGGACCCTGAGAGCAGAAACCAAAGCAGCCGACGATGTTGACAGTCGCCTTGTCGGTAAGACCGCGGGCAGCCAGGATTTCATCAAATTTTTCTTTGATCTGATCGGAATGAGAGCTCAGACAGCCGGTACCGCCGCAAAGGACGATATGGCGCTTGCCGTCCAGACCTTTGATCTTTTCATCAAGAGCCTTCGTACAGGCTTCGATTTTCTCATTCAGAGCTTCAACAGATGTGATCTTCATGCCGCGGCTCCTTCCTTAGCCTTGTATTCAGCGATGACAGCAGGAACCTTGTCAACACTCATCTTCGGATAAACCGTTCCATTAATACTGACTGCCGGAGCAATACCGCAGGCGCCGATGCAGCGAAGTGCGTCAAGTGTAAAGAGACCGTCTTCTGAAGTCTCCCCCGGTTTGATCTTGAGCATCTCCGAGAACTTGTCAATAACTTGCTGCGCGTTTTTCACATAGCAGGCAGTTCCAAGGCAGCATCCAATGACATATTTGCCCTTGGGTGTCAAAGAGAAGAACGAATAGAAGGTCACCACACCATAAATTTCAGCCACGGAAATGCCCGTTTCTTTGGAAACGACTTCCTGAACTTCCAATGGAATGTAACCATACTCGTTCTGTATATCACTCAGGATCATCATGAGGGGCGTATTCTCATTGTCATAGCGATGACAGATCTCAGTGATAGTCTGTACAGCACTTTCGCTCAATTTGGCCATAAACACCATTTCTCCATTTCTTCTCATTTGTATCGAAATACAGATATTTCGATTTAAACAAATATATTATACATCATAAATGGGAATTTTTGGAATATCTGCGATGAGTCTTTAATATAGAATTCATGTTTTTTTCAGGATATTAATCACATCTCAGCAGACAAAATAAAGTTGATCCGGCTCATTTTCGCCGAATTACGAGGAAATGCAATGAAAATTGTTTCAGCTGATGTCATATTCATGAAATAAATAATAATTACAGTCTTCACAAATTTGAAAATCTCGTGTAAACTAAAGGAAGCCCTGGTGTGTTCGCGAGTCTGCAGCATACGTTTTGAGCCAACACCTTAGAAATCGGAGTTCTTCTCGATTCATTGATAATGCGATAGGCCCCGGCCAAGGCAGCGTCAGTGCGGGGAACACCATCCTGCGTCTTGCAGGTTCAAAAACAATGCAGATAACGGCACTTTGGGGTGTTTTTTATTTAAGGGAACCTCTAAAAACTATTCGGCGGGGGTATGGGGGCTGTGGCCAGCCCCGTAAGGTACAGGCTTCGCCTGGTTATATGCGGGGCTGGAGCTTCGCCCGGCCCGGAACTCATGGCGCGGGAAAGTTTTTCCCCGAGATAAAAGTATCCTGAATCCCGCGCCATAATGGATAAATGGTGAATGAGGTCCCAATTTTTAGAGTTTTTAGAGGTCCCCTTAATTTAATGAATAATGAATAGGAATAGTGAATAATTTAGGTGCCGCTTCGCGGCGATTTATAATAATATTTACTCTCTGCGTCCCTCGTCTAATGCCAATCATCTTACATTTTACATTTTACATTTTAATTCTTGGATTCCTCTAATTTTTTCCAACTTATCTGCCCTGGTCCAGGCACCTATGGTGGGATCTTTTTCTAAGAGATCAATCGTCAGCTTTCGGTATTTTTCAAACAGCTCCGGATCTTTCATTTTCAGGCAGATTTTCAGCGCCTTTTCCGCGGCATCATAATCTCCATTCTCAGCCAGGACTTTATAGATTTCCAGTGCCTTTTCGAGATTGCCACTCTTCAGAAGTTTTGCAGCAGCAGCTTTTTTTTCCCGAATTGAAAAACCGGCTTCTTCAACCAGCACCTGATCCGAGAAGAAATCCATATTATAGCGTTTGACTGCCGGCTCAGATACAGAATTCTCTCTCCACAAAGCCGGATCCGTTTCTGCACGGGCAGCCAGATCGTTGAAATAGAGCAAAAAGGCAGAAAGGCTGACGACATCGATCTGATTATGATAAGCCACACCCGCTATATGGGAAGCATCTCCATCGCGCAGAAAATCCCGGTAAAGCTCCGGAGCCAGATATCCGGGCACTTCCTCATCTCCCCGCTGCAGTTTCAGAATATAGTGTTCGATGTTGGAAAGCGGAACAGTGCCCAACAGCGGTTTCCAATAACGTCTGGTCAGCTTCAGCAGGTCGCAATGGCTGATCTCTTTCGGAAAATCCGGGAACATATGAAAATGCAGCCGGCTCTGCAGCATGGGCACATCAAAGCTTTTTCCGTTATAGGAAAGCAGGACCGGGAACCGGCCGAAGATCAGTTCCGTCTGACACAAAAAGGCAGCTTCCGAATCCAAATCCGGCAAAATCAGCTGATCCACCGTATAGGAATCATCTTCGAAATATCCCAGGCCCAGCATAAAAATAAAGCTGGCGCTGCCGCTGGAAAGTCCGGAGGTTTCGATATCAAAAGCCAGAGTCTCCCGTTTATTCCCGACCTTCATCTCCATCATCGAATCAAACAGGGGAGAGGGGCGTAATTCGGAATTCATATCCACACGCCCATGCGGCTGCGAAAGCGGCTGAGTGAGCCTGTTGATAAAGCAGTACCCGTGATCATTTTCAGCCACAAACCCGTTCGGAAAGGTTTTGAGCAAAGCATCCATCTGATCAGACTGCTTTTTCTCTTTCATTTTCGGAACATCCGGCATACCCTTCGAAACACCGAGTGCCTTCAGACGGGAAAGGATATCACTCATCGTGTGCCCCTCCGATCCCGCGGCAGATCGCCAATGCTTCGGCTTTCCCGCCCATTCCGTTTTCCCCGGCAGCGCCCACACAGCCGGGACAGCCATCCGAACAGGGACAGTTCCGGATCAGGCTGATCACAGCCTCATTGATCTCTTCACAGCGCTCTGCGATTGCCTGCGACAACCCGATCCCTCCCGGTGTATTTTCATAAAAGAAAATCGCCGGTCTGCCCTGAAAATCCGCACAATCCTCTTCAACGGAGATGCTGAGATCACCGGGATCACATTCGATGAACAGAGCCGCCAGCTGATGAAAAGCAACCGCATATCCTGCCAACCCGCTGCGGATCATGACATTTTGTTCGATCCGATGATGACAATCAGGGCACAAAGTCACAAGATTTTCCGGAGCATTTGCTTTATTTTTATCCGAAAAAGTGCGGAAAGGCTTGATGTGATGCACGTGCAGCACCGTAACATCCCGCTTCGAGTGACAGAGGGCGCATTCATAACGGTCTCGTTCCATTATCGATTTGCGGATCCGTTCCCAATCCGGACCGTAATCATTTTTATCCGAATGCCAGACCAGAGATTCACGCAGCGCGGTACGCAGTTCTTCCTTCAGCACGATCACACAGGCTTTCGTTTCCAGGGTTTCTTCCGGCATTTCGAGCGAATTGATTTCCAAAACCTGATGGGTTTCATTGTCCGTCTTTTTGTAACTGACCACTTGTGTCTTCACCGTTACATCAGCGGTTACGATCTCAGAGCCGGGCTCATTTTTCGTGCTGAGGAGCTCATTGACACTCAGGTGAGATTCCTTCTGCGCTTCGGTAGAATAATTCACGACACATCGCTTAGCGTAAGCGATATTCTCCTCTAAATCCAGTTTTTGGATCAGATAGGAGACCCCGTTGTGATAATAAACCGCTCCCGGATGGACCATCCAATAGGAAGAAGAGCGGTCAACTTCACCGATAAGTTCCGGTTTCTCCAGGCCTTCCGCCATGATGCTGATGCGGTGCAGCCCGGCATTGCGCAGTGAAACAGTAGATTGCGGAAGCCCGCTGTCCAGCCAGTAATAATGACCGCCGCTGAAGCGTGCAATTCCCTGAGCGACGAAATAATTCAGCAGGTCCTGCGTCTCTTCAACTGTCAGGCTGCCGAAGGATTCACCGGTAGAAAAAGGCAGCTCATACAATGCGCATTGCAGATGCTGCAGCAGGATCAGCAGATTATCCGGATCGATCAGCACCGGTTCAAAGCGCTTTTCGAACAAAAAATCCGGATGTGTCACGATATATTGATCCGTGGGCGTCTGAGAACCGATCAGAATGAAACGGGAGTTTCCGTTTCTCCGTCCGGCACGTCCCTGCCGCTGCATCAGGGCGGAAACAGAGCCCGGATAACCGATGGAGATCACGGTGTCGATACCGCCGATATCCATCCCCAGTTCCAGGGCATTGGTGGCGGCAATACAGCGGGTCTCACCTGACTTCAATCCGGCTTCGATAGCTCTGCGTTCCCGCGCAAGATATCCGGAACGGTAACCGGAAGCATCAATTTTATAGTCTCTTAACCTTCGAACGGTAAACTCAACGGACTGGCGGGATTGGCAGAAAAGCAGGACCTGCCTGTCTGTTTCCAAAAGATATTCAGCCGTCTTTGCAGCCGTAGAGATCGCACCGGCACGAAGCTGGAATTCCTCATCAATGATCGGCGGATTCAAAAACAGCACCTTCTTTTCTCCGGTCCCGGAGGTATCCTCACTGATCGCGGTGAAATCTTCATCGATCAGTTTTTGTGCAAGCTCCTTCCCGTTGGACAAGGTAGCACTGCAGAAAATAAAGCAGGGATCGGCTTGATAGTGGCGTGCCGTTCGTTTGATGCGGCGCAGCACGTTGGCAGCGTGAGAACCGAACACGCCCTTATAAATATGGATCTCATCCAGTACGATCCACTTGAGATGAGAAAGAAAATCAGCCCAGGCCGGGTGATAAGGCAGGATGCCCATATGCAGCATATCCGGATTGGTCAGAATGATCCGTGCGCGGGAACGAATGAGATTGCGGTGATTTTTCGGTGTATCTCCGTCATAAACGGCGATTTTTTCAGCCTGCTCAGGGATCAGCGCAGTCAAGCTGCGGTGCTGGTCCTGGGTCAGGGCTTTTGTGGGAAAAACAAGAATGGCGGTCGCATTCTCGTCTGAAAGCAGCATTTCAATCAGCGGTATCTGATAGCAAAGGCTCTTTCCACTGGACGTTCCGGTGGAAATCACAACATTTTCACCGTTATAGACAGCTTCAATCGCCTTGCGCTGATGGTGATAGAGCAAATGAATGTTCTGATCGGAAAGCAGGGAAAACGTCCTGTCATTCAGCCAGGCAGGGAGCGGAACATAAACAGCCTCCCTGCGGGGCCGGGTTTCGGAATATGTGATTTCACCAAATTTTGCCAGCGGATTCTTTTCAGCCATCTTATCTCCAACCTACAATTATAAGCCGCCCCGCTGCTTTTTTGGATTTTCGTTTATCGGAAACAAGCATTTCTGATCAAGAAGCACATGGGGACGGTTTCGCTGCTGCCGCGAAGCCGGCACTGCGGAACTGTCCCTGTGTTGCGCAAATAATGTGTGTTTTTTCCAATATTCAGAATCGTTTATCGGAAACTTTTTTGAATTGTTTTCAGTATAATTAGTAAAAGACAAGCAAGGAGAAAAACATCATGAAAAACAAAGAGAGAATCATCATCGCTGCACTCATCAGCCTGTTGGCCATCACCTGCGCCGCTGCAGCTGACGGACTGGCTCCCATACAGAATCAGCAGTCCTACCCTGTTCCCCAGCTTTACCCCATCGGACAGGCTCCTGCCCCGAATTATAATCCGCAGCCATACAACTACCAGCCGCAGCAGTATAATTATCAAACACAGCCGCAGCCAAATTACAACCAGCAGCCGTATTATTATCCAAATCAGCAGCCGCAGCAGCAGTATTATTACACACCACAGTATTACAACAACCAGCCGATCTACGATCCGAATTCGGGACTTTACTTTTATCCGATCAACGAACAGCAGCAATATACTTATCCCTCACAGCCGGCTTTTCCATATGGAAATGACCGCAATGTGATCGTATCCAAAAACTGGAAACCGAACGGCTCTGTCGATCTCACCTGGACGATCCGCAATACGACCCGGGAGGATTGGGGACGGTCCAACGTCGACATCAAATGCATCAGCGGCTGCCACCTGCTGACCGATCCCGGCCGCACGCTTTGGGACATTCCCCATACCGTAAACCGGAACAACCAGCTTACGTTCACCGTCAACATCTGGAACCCCATGTATGGAGAAACGATGACCTTCGCCATGGTCGCAGGGTCCAAAACGCTCTACACCTTCAGCGTCAACCCGAATTGATGGACCTGAATCTCCTTCTTCGAAATTACACCGGAGGCGGAGCTGATTTCCGCCTCTTTTTCCGCATATCATCCATACCGTTATCTCCATACCATTGATGCCGCAAAGAGATTTTTCATGTATAATCAAACAATATTGAAGTCTAATGAAACCCTGATTAATCCAACATGCCTTCATAGGCGCCACGATAAATGAAACCTTGAAGGC
>CAYWGX010000144.1:0-7125 GCA_964457635.1 uncultured Leptolinea sp. | reverse complement strand
GCCTCGATTTCCTTTATCGTGCAATCGTTTCCTGTCAGGAGCCAGGTTTCGCCGGACCCGCAGTGGGGACAGGTACGGCCATATTGGACGGTAGGATAGGTTTGTTCGCAGGAGTCACACCAGGTGACGGCGGGGAGAACTTCCAGGATGAGTTTGCAGCCGGAGAAGAGGGGACCGCGCTTTTCGCACATATAGTCCCAACAGTCGAGGATCTGTTCATGAATAACGCCGGAGACCTCTCCGACCTCCAGCGTTACAGAACCGATGCGGGACAGTTTGTTTTCTGCCGCCACATCGGTCAGTGTTTTAATCACGTGGGTTACGATGCCAAGTTCATGCATAAAATCAGCTGTCAACTGTTAGCTTTCTGTTTTTCTCTGCGATCTGCCTTCTTTTTGTAGAAGAGGATCCATGTCACCAGATAACCGATAAGCCCTGCGATAATACCGAGTATCATCCCGGCGACCACATCGCTGGGATAATGAACACAGCGAATGATTCTTGAGCACCCTACGATGAAGGGAAAGATAAACAAAGCCCATGCCCATTTTTTCTGCTGTTTAAGAAGCACCGCGATAAGTGCCGTGAAGATTTCAAAATTGACGGATGTATGGCCTGATGGGAAAGCGGGATCATCCTCGAGGAATGAGCCGGCCCTCGTCCAGTGCAGATTGTAGGTTTCCCAAAACGGAGTATCCTTTTATCTAACCAACAAAATGCTTCATTTCTTCCAGAAGCCATTCCTCAAAAGGCGCCATTCCGCCGCCTTTTTTGGCAGAGACGGGAAAGATGCGAATATCCGGATTCAGCTTGCGGGCACGTTCCATGGCTTTTTCCATATCAAAATTGAAATAGGGCAGCGCATCGGTCTTGGTGATAACGAGGGCGTCGCTTTCGCGGAACATCAGGGGATATTTGAGCGGTTTGTCATCGCCCTCCGGAACGGAAAGGATCATGATATTTTTGACCGCACCGGTGTCGTATTCCGCCGGACAGATCAGGTTGCCGACATTTTCCAGAAAGACCATATCCGTCCCGTCCAGGTCCATGGACATCAACCCTTCGCGGGTCATGCCGGCGTCCATGTGGCACATACCGTCAGTATGGACCTGCACCGCCTGGGCACCCAGGGCTTCGATGTGCTCTGCGTCAACGGCTGAGGCAATATCTGCCTCCATAACAGCTATGGAGACTTTTTCTTTAAGGTCCGTGATAACACGGGAAAGCAGCGTCGTTTTTCCGCTGCCCGGTGCGCTCATCAGATTGAAAAGAATAACTGATTTTTCCTTAAGATATAAGCGCAATTCTTCAGCATCACGGTCATTCGATAAGGTAAAAGTTTCTTTAAGTTCGATGATTTTCATGGTTATAGACAGTTGATAGTTGGTAGTTGGAAGTTGGTAGAAATGTTAAGGAAAAATATTTTCTGTAAACTGCCAACTATCAACTACCAACTTTAAATCAATGGCAGCTGTAATTCCACTCAAGGATTTTCCCTCGCAGATAATACAGCCAGTTCTCAACACCGGAACCGGTGAAGGCCGAAATCGGAATGATCACTGCGTGATCGTTGAGGGGAGCGATGTTATCCTGCAATTTCTGCAGGTCAAAATCAAATATCTCATCCGTGTCGATCTTATTGACCAGCACGCAGTCGGTGACCTGGAACATCAGCGGATATTTGAGCGGCTTGTCGTCACCTTCCGGGACAGAAAGGATCATGACTTTCAGATCCGCGCCGGTATCAAATTCAGCCGGACAGACCAGGTTCCCCACATTTTCGAGGAAAATCAGGTCGTACTCATCCAGGTTTAGGGTCTTCAGCGCTTCCAGCGTCATGGAAGCATCCATATGGCAGGAACCGCCGGTATGGATCTGAACGGCCTTGGCTCCGCGGGCTTCGATGCGTTTGGCATCCACGTCCGCATCTACATCCGCTTCCAGAACCGCGATCCGGCAGGAACCATTCAGCCCGTCGATCGTCTGTTCCAGCAGGGAGGTTTTTCCGGCCCCCGGGGAGGCCATGAGATTGATCAAGCGGACATGATGCTGCCGCAGCAACTTTCGAACCTCGGCTGCAAACTTATCGTTCTCAGCCTCAACACCGACTTTCACTTCAATGATCTCTGACATATTGTGCTCCTTCGGAAGTTAGGAGTGAGGAGTGAGGAGTGAAAAGCGAGTCCTGCATCCTATCTCTTTTATCATATCTCCTAATACCTCCTATATCCTGACACCTACTTTCCCTTCAATTTTCTGATCAAGATCTTCCCGGCGCGTTTAGCAGCGTAGGCAGCAACCTTCCCGAGTTTTTCTTCCGCACGGCACATGTTGCTGGCAGCAGGAACGTCGCGTTTGAGGTGGATCGCGTCAAAATTGCATTTGGTCGTGCACAGGCCGCAGCCGATGCAGCGGTTGGTATCGACCGTCGTCGCGCCGCAGCCCAGGCAGCGGGCAGCTTCCTTTTTGACCTGTTCCTCCGTCAGGCACAGGCGCAGGTCTTCAAAGGTCTTGCCTGCCACACCGGCCTTCTTCCCGGGGATCTGACGCTGGGCATTGTCGAAGCTTTCCCGTTTGGTGACGTCTTCGATGTCATTTTTATCCAGTTCAATGAATTCGCGGCGGTCGCGCGCCAAATCCAAACGCTGACCCGGATGGACGTAGCGGTTCATGGAAACGGCGCCTTCCCGTCCGCCGGCAATCGCGTCGATCGCAAAGCGGGCACCGGTGAAGACATCGCCGCCAACGAAAATATCCGGTTCGGCGGTCTGGCGGGTCAGTGCATCAGCCTTCGCAGTTCCGCTGCGGTTGATCTCGACTTTCGTACCTTTGAGCAGGTCGCCCCAGATCACGGACTGACCGATGGAGAGCAGCAGATTGTCACAGGGAACGGTGATGGTTTCATTTTCGTCATACTGCGGGCTGAAGCGGTGCTGGTCATCATAAACGGAGGTGCATTTTTTGAAAACCACCGCGGTGACCTTGCTGTTTTCGCTCAGCACTTCCTTCGGACCCCAGCCATTCATCAATTCGATGCCGTCTTCCAGCGCTTCAGCGATTTCATCCTTTGCGGCAGGCATTTCATCACGCTGTTCCAGGCAGAGCATGGTGACCTTGTCGGACCCGGCACGCAGCGCAGACCCGGCGACGTCGATGGCAACGTTGCCGCCGCCAACCACGACCGTCTTCCCCTGCAGACGAACCGAGTGATCCTGATTGATGCGGCGCAGGAAATCAACGCCGGTCTCAACACCCTTCGCGTCCTCACCCGGGACACCGGCGAGCCGTCCGCCCTGCATACCAATAGCGACGAAGAAGGCCTTATAACCCTGATCGCGCAGCTGCTGAATGGTGACGTCTTTCCCGACTTCCACACCGCACTTGATCTCGACGCCCATCTGACGGATCACGTCGATTTCGGCATCGAGGATATCTTTCTCCAGACGGTAGCTCGGGATTCCGTTGATGAGCATCCCGCCGGGTTTTTCTTCTTTTTCAAAAACAGTGACCGGATAGCCGTCCTGCCGCATAAAGTAAGCAGCGGAAAGACCGGCAGGACCGGAACCGATCACGGCAACTTTGAACTCATCGCCCCACATACCGCCATCGTGTTTTTCGCAGAGCGGCACGTAACGCTTTTCCTGCTTGAGTTCAAGGGAAGCGATAAATTTCTTGACCTCATCGATGGCCAGCGGCTGGTCGATGGTCCCGCGGGTGCAGGTATCTTCGCAGCGTCGGTTGCAGACCGCACCGCAGATCATCGGGAAGGGATTGTCCTGTTTGATGAGCTTCAGCGCTTCGTCATAGCGGCCTTCCGCTGCCATCTTAATATATCCCTGTACGGAAAGGTGGACCGGACAGGCAGTCTTGCAGGGAGCGGTACCGGTATCGTAGCAGTTGATCTTGGCATCGTCCCGATAGTTATAATTCCATTTCTTCGGGCTCCACGGCACATCATCCGGCAGTTCCGTCTTCGGATAAATGACCTCAGATCCGTTCTTGCGGCAGAGCTTCTGTCCTAATTTCGCCGCACCCACCGGACAGACTTCCACACACTTTCCGCAGGCTACGCACTTGTCTTTATCGACATGGGCACGGTAGGCAGAAGCGGACAGGTTCGGGGTATTGAAAAGCTGAGAGGTGCGCAGCGCGTTGCAGACACCCGGAGCGCAGTTACAGATAGCGACGATCTTGTTTTCACCGTCGATGTTGGTGATCTGGTGCACGTAACCGTGACGCTCCGCCCGTTCAAGGATCTCCAGAACCTCTTCTTTGGTAACATAATGACCAATGCCGCGGTCAGCCATGTATTCGGCCATGTCGCCGACACCGATGCAGTAGTCGCCCCGGATCTGACCGACACCCTCACCGCGCATGGCCTGCTGTTTGCGGCAGGAACACTCGTGGACACCGTATTTATCATACATGTCCAGCCAGCGGGAAATGTGCTCGACCGGGACGGAAGTGTTTTCCATTTTGATGGCTTTTTCCACCGGGATGACGTGCATCCCGACACCCGAACCGCCGGGCGGGACCATTTCCGTGAGTCCTGCCAGCGGCAGTTGTGTCATGAGATTGAAGAATGTGGCCAGCTGCGGGAATTCATCCGTCAGTTTGTCCTGCATCATCATGAATTCCGCGCTGCCCGGTACAAAGATCGGCACCTCATACTGCAGATGTTTATCAGGGGTTTTGGCACGGTTCTGTTCGATGATGCCGATCCAGCGCAAATGCTCGATCATCTTCTGTGTGTCTTCGAGAGACATGTTGTTCATATGTGCCAGTTCGGGAACAGAGTAGGGAATGCGGGTCTTTTTGAAATTCAGCAGGAATTTAACTTCTTCCTTTGTGAGTATCATATCCAGCATCCAATATTCCGGATCGCGGTTGTTGATTTTCTTTGCCAGTTTTTTGACCACACGGTTCGTGATCATTTCAGCCAGAGCTTTGACCAGCTTTTCTTTCTCAGGGTCTTCGGCAACATAATTCGGGTCCTGCCAATAATCCCATTCGTTGATCATCGGATCCCCGAGTTTCCATTCCGCAAGGCTCTTTCCCATCTTCTTCTCCTCAATACCAAACATTTCTTCTCATTCGGAACATCTCCGGTTCTTCCCTGCACACAGACGAAAAAACCCGGAACAGCCCTGTTCCGTTGTACTCTATATTGTACCTCAAACGTTTACAAACGCATGAATTTATTCTTTATGATTATTCCTGTCAAATGTCACATTGTTTTTGTTACATCTTAATGATATAATTTAAGACAGGTAAAGCAGAAATCTTAGTGTGAATTCTGCTGTCGTGTAAATGACATAGTTTGTTTTCCGGAATCGAATAAAGAAGCGGGCTGTGTCTTTTTTTATCTGTTTTTGCTTTTCCAAAAGAAAGGAGCAATTCCCTGATGAATCGTAAATCTTTGTTTCTGCTTTTCGTTATCGTTCTTGCCGCGATAACTGCTGTTACGGCTTTCGCCCAGGAAGAGACCCATGTGGTGATCCTCGCCACCTCCGACATGCACGGAAATGTCTGGAGCTATTCCTATGAGGACAATGCCGAAACCGCCAATAACGGTATGGCCCGTCTCTACAGCTATATCAAACAGGTCCGGGAAGAGAACCCGATCGTCTTCCTGGTGGATGCCGGCGATGACATCCAGGGCACCATCATGACCGATGACCTGGCCAACAAAGCCCCTGATGAACCGCACCCGGTCATGACCGCGATGAACTTCATGGGTTTTGATGCCATGACCCTTGGCAACCACGAATTCAACTGGGGCATTGACACCATGAAAAAGATCCTGAGCCAGGCTGAATTCCCGGTGCTGGGTCAGAACGTCCTGAACCCGGACGGCAGCTATGTGACCGGTGCCGGCTGGACCATCATCGAACGCGGCGGCATCAAGCTGGCTGTTATCGGTGTCTGCACCCCGGATATCCCGATTTGGGATGGCGGCAAGCAGGGTATTGATGAAACTGTCTTTGAGGCTGCCAACATCGCTGTGAAGAAAGCCATTGCAGAGATCGGTGATCAGGCTGATATTATCCTTGTTTCCGCTCACATGGGACAATATGCCGAATTTGACGAGGATAACGGTTCTGACGCGGGCTACAAGATTATCGACGATAACCCGGAAGTCGACATTCTGCAGGTTGCGCACATGCACATCACGGTCAATGAAGAATATGAAGGCACGCCGGTCGTCGGTGTCCGCAATTCCGGCCGTGAGATTGCCCGCATTGATGTGACACTCGATAAGGATCACAACATCAAAGATATCGCGACTTCCATCGTTGATATGGTGGACTACGAACCCAGCGAAGAGATTCGCGAGATCCCGGAAGTCAAGAAGCTGCATGAAGAAACCATCGCCTACATCTTTGGCGGCGGCAGCGGTGAAGAGGGCGAAGATTATGAACCGCTCGGTGTGACTACCGCGAAATTCCAGCCGGAAGACGAGATTCTTGGTCTGCCGGAAGGCAAGCTGCAGGATACCGCAGTCATGGACCTGATCCTGAACATCCAGCTGGCTGAGTCCGGTGCGGATGTTACCGCCTGCGCTCTGTTCAAAGATACTTCCGACCTGCCGGAGGGCAACATCAACTACGGGAACATCTTCGACATCTACAAGTTCGACAACACCCTGTACCGCATGACCGTTACCGGTAAGGAACTGAAGGGATACATGGAATGGGCAGCGGAATGCTACAACCAGTGGCAGCCGGGCGACATTAACATCTCCTTTGACCCCGAATATCCGGGCTACCTCTATGATATGTTCCAGGGTGTGGATTATGAGATCAACCTCTCCAAGCCGAAGGGTGAACGTATCGAGAACGTGATGTTCCATGGTGAACCGCTGAGCGATGATCAGATCCTGACACTGGCTGTCAATAATTACCGCTATTCCTCCGGCATCAAGGCCAAGAACCTGGCTGAAGGCAAGCGCGAATGGGAATCCTCCAACTCCATCCGTGACATGATTGTCGCCTACTTCGGCGAAAATTCCCCGGTGAAACCGACCGTCGACAACAACTGGAAGATCACCGGTGTTGACCTGAGCAAGGACGACCCGCGCCGTGCCGAGATCATCGGCTACATCAACGAAGGTCTGCTGCCGAC
>CAYWGX010000143.1:0-7157 GCA_964457635.1 uncultured Leptolinea sp. | reverse complement strand
TCTTGCAAAATTAAAATTCCCGTTGTAAACTCAGGATAACAAAAGTGAAAGGTGACAGTGGGGCCGGTTGCTCGGCGCAACGCATGGTGCAGAGAGAACCGTCCCCATCTGTCACACACACAAGGTAAAAGGTAACAGGTATGATGAGCGAGACAGCAGCGACAACATTCAGCGGGGAAGCGCTCCCGATGTATCCATCGGGAAGCGATGAGCCCGCGCATGTCCTCTGCGAAGCCTCCTTCCGCGAAAACCTGGACGCGGCCCTCGAGCTGTTCGAAGCCGACCGGGCCGAATTTTACATCACCTGTCCCTCCAACATCCACATCATCGACGTCAACGCCCGCTGCATGCAGTCCGCCAAAGAACTGGTGGCCGTGGCCGAAAGCCTGGTCCGCGACAGCGCAGCAACATCCGACGATAAAATCCACGCCCTGCAGGTGATCCGCTACGTCAACAACGACGCAGCCTCCCGCCGGGAAACCATCCGGCGCGCTATGAACGCCGCATTAAGAGAAAATCCCCGCCGTCAGGACCTGCGCCTGCGCTGGCGCAAGGCCCTGCTGGACAGCATCCATTCCGCCCAGTGCATAGCCAATTCACTGGCATCCTACGAAAAGCGCGTCGCCGCCGGCGATGATTTTTCCAATCCTGTCCAGAAGCTGGAAACCAAAGCCTCCGTGATCGCCAAACGCATCCGCGGAGCCGTGCCGGAGGGCAGAAGCTACCGTCCTGCCATGATCTATCCCAAGCGCGTCTCCCCGCCGGGAGAGCCCGTCCCGGGCTACCCGGAGGCGATGAACCGCTTCCTGGAAACCCCGGTGGAGGAAAAAGAATTCGATCTGGAAATGAACGAATTCGTCCTCCCCGAAGGATACCGGAGTGCGGACGGGAAATTCACCGACAAATCCGTGATCTGGCATCCGGAAACCCACGAGGTGGAACTCGGACTGGAGGGTGAGGAAAAAGAGATCTGGAATTACCTGAAGGTCACCGATGACAGCGAGGTCTTCCATCCGGGCGAATGGCCGACCGACTACCAGATCCGCCTCTTCCAACAGAAGTTCGCCGGGCTCAATCCGGAAGCCCTGCAGCAGATGCTAGGCTAAATCAGAAATAAGAAATAAGAAATAAGAAATAAGCACAACGGGGGCGAGCGAAGCGAAGCCTCTGCTCCGAAGCACAACGGGGGCGAGCGAAGCGAAGCTCCTGACCCGCATCGACCGGGCGAAGCCCGCACCTTACGGGGCAGGCATTTTTGCGTTGTTGCGCAGCCGGCACTGCCTCTGCACCGAAGCACATTGGGGACGGTTTTCTTGCTGCAGCGCAGCCTGCACAAGAGAACCGTCCACTTGTGCGCATCTTTTTCTGCAATTGAGCGCACACAGGGACGGTTCTTGTGTGTCGGCTGCGCGACAACACAAACACCGTCCCCGCGTGCTTCGTCCCCGCGTGCTTCGCTTGCAAGGCAACGCACACCTGGACGGTGTTTCTGAAACCGAAAATCTCTATCTAACGCGTGCAGCGGGACCAAACCTTCACCCTTCAACTTTCACCCTTCACCTTCCTTCGATGCCTTTCACCTCTGCAAAGAAGGATATAATAAAAGGAGTCGGGGACCCGTCCCCAATATCTCTTTTTAACGGAGTGACATGAGCAAGACCGCAAAAAAGATCATCTCAGCGATATCAGCCATCATCCTACTGGTGTTTCTGGCTGCCGCATTGAACCGCACGGGCAGCCTGATCCTTTTCTGGGAGGAAAAAAGCCTCGGCAAAATCACCCACGACGAGCGATATGGATATTACGCCTATGTCCCAAACGAGAACGTCAGCAGACTGAAGCTGCCGGTCTATCTGAAGGAAGATGAGCGCTTCCCGGACCAGGGGCAGCTTTCCGTGAATGAAGACATCACCGCGACCATCAAGACCCGGGGCGGGGGCCGCTACACGATGCAGGACAACAATGACCTTTACTTCTCCGCATCCGACAACCGGGCGGAAACCCACGAGTACAGCGTCGTCACTCCCGTCATCATCCGGACCCGCCTGCTGGCGGTCCTGACCGGTCTTGCCGCACTGACCGCAATAGCCGATCTGGTCCTGTGCCGGAAAAACAAAGACTACGGAATCCTCCGGAACGTCCTGCTGTGGACCACGGCCGCCCTTCTGCTGCTGATGCTGCTGCCATGGAACAAAATGATCTTTTCCGCCCCGCCGGTCCCGATCCGGGGACTGTATTTCAAGCCTATCCTGCAGCGGAACCCGGCCTTTTTCGCCCTGCTGTTCGTGCTCACGCTGCTCAGCTTCCGGCAGGCCGACAACCGGAAAATCTTCCGGCTGCTCGTGATCCCGGTGGTGGTCTGGAACACGGTCTGCTATTTCATCCCGGAATGGGAGCTGTTCGGTCAGCGAGCCGACAGCGCCGCCTATCTGCAGCACTACACGGCCTCGTCGATCCGCACCCCGGGCTATCCGGTTTTCATCGAAGCGGTGTACAGGCTGAGCGGAAACAACGATCTCGAGATGCTGCGGAGCGATGAATATCACTTTGAGGACGAGACCCTGCTGAACGGCACAACGGAGGACAGCCATGGACTCCTGAACGTCGTCCGCGCACAAAAATGCGTGCTCGGGCTTTCCTTCCTCGTCCTGTTCTTCCTCTGCTGCCGCTATTATTCGCCCCTGTGGTTCACCGCCGCAGCCCAGCTCATCCTCAGCTGCGGCTTTCTTGGGGTGGACAACAGCTATATCATGACCGAGTGCCTCTCGCAGGCAGTCCTTCTGCTGGTCACGTCCTGTTTTCTGCTGATCGTGAAGCGGAAAAGCGCGGCTTTCTACCTGCTGCTGTGCATTCTCTCCGCCATCACGATCCTGATCCGGCCGGCGAACATTTTTCTGGTGCTCCCGCTGCTCATCGCCGCATGGATCCTCTTCCGGGAGAGACGCAGCATCCTGATCCCGCTCATCGGATGTCTGGCCTTCGCGGCCCTGTCCGCCATTCCCGCCCTCACGATCTGGCGGCAGTATGGGATCTTCGTCTGGATGCCAACCTCCGGCTACGTGGAAATCGCCCGGGCCGTGGACCTGCTGCAGCCGGGTAACGAAGAAGCCTTTGATGACCCGGAGCTGCGGGAATACTGCGCGGACCTGCTGCGGCTGAAGGAAGAATACCCCAACGCGGACCAGAACACCAACATGTGGCAGGTGAGCATTGCCGCGGCACAGGAACGGGGCTATGACCTGATCAGCTGCAGTCCGATTTTGGGAAAAGTCAGCCGCAAAATCTTCCGGCTGCACTTCGGTGAATTTCTCTCCGCACTGGGCGGGACCATGCAAACCGCGCTGGAGCGCACCAGGCTGCAATTCGGGCCAATCCCGTTTTGGGCTTTTCTGATGCTGTTCACCCTGCTCTTTGCACTGCGGATCAATGCCGATTCCCTCAGCGGTATGCTGCTCGTGACGCTGCACTGCTCGCACCTGTGCATATCCATGATGAACCAGCCCGAACGCAGATATATCTACAGCACCGAGATTCTCTGCCTGCTGGGATGGACGCTCATTCTTTACAATTTCATCTCAGCCGGCAGGTCAAAGCAGGAAAATCCCACGACATAACATCTGAATTCCAAAGGAGCCGCCATGACGTTCAACACCCTCTCACTGACAAGCGTTGCCGCCTCTCTGGCCCGGGCGATGGAGATCGATCCGCCGGCTGAGGCTGAAGAACCCATCCCGCAGATCGAAACCCTGGTCCGGGATCACTGCCGCTCGGGGAAAGCGGAAAAAATGCTGCTCTACTGCCCGGATGCCATCGGACAGTGGCTGATACAAAGATACACGAATGATTTTGCGCCTGTCATGCGCTATACGCAATTAGCACTCCCTTTGCTGACGGCTTTTCCGCCGGTGACCCCGGTCTGTTTCGCCACCATGTTCACGGGCGCCAAGCCGGCCGTTCACGGGATCCGCAAGTATGAAAAACCGGTCGTTGCCGTGGACACCCTCTTTGATGCCCTGTCCCGGGCCGGGAAAAAGACCGCTCTTGTGGCAATCGACGGCTCCAGCATGGGAACCATCTTCGCCGGCAGAGACATCGATTATTATATTGAAGCGGATGGAGAGCACACCACCGCGAAGGGGCTTGAACTGCTGGAGACTGCGGACTACGACGTGATCGTCGTTTATACCATGGAATACGACGACAACATCCACCTGACCCATCCGGAGTCACCGCTGGCTCATAAGGCGATGGTCATGCACAATCAGCAGTTTGCGCAGCTGGTCAAAAAAGCAGCGGAAAAATGGGCGAAGTATGATACGCTCATCGCTTACATGACCGATCACGGGATCCACAAGGATATCTTCGGGCAGGGTACGCATTATGCCGACATTCCCGAAGATATGAACATCACCCATTTCTTCGGCATCCAGCCGGCAGAAGGCTAACCCAGGATTCCGAAAATCCCGAAAGCTGCGGTCTGGGGAGCAAAATCGTAAGGGAGGACAGCGGCTGTCTTTCTGCCCAGCGCGGTAAAGCGCTTCAGATCACGGGCAAGGATAGCAGGATCTTCATAAAAACAGAGGATCTTCTGCGGATTCCTGTCACAGAGCAGCCGGATCGCCTCTTCATGAAGTCCGGCTGTCCCGCCCTCGACCAGCACCCACTCTTTTTCGGGGAGCGGCAGTCCGGGAAGGATCTCTTTCGCGCCGCCAATGTAAAGGGAGATGTTCTCCAGCGCGTCCAGGTTGTAGGCGAAGTCCTCACAGCAGAGCTCATCCGCCATCAGCGCATTGACCTCCCGGCAGCGGCTGCCGAACCAGTGACTCCAGAAGCCCGTCCCGCAGTTGAAGTGCAGTAGGGAAACCGCTTCCATTTCGGGGAGGAGCTGCTCCAGCTTCTCGCACAAAGGTGTGAGAATCGCCGGGTTTTTGATGAAAGGGCTGCTGTCGGAAGCACAAATTTTAATACCGGCCGCCGTCTGCTCCAGCGTGCTGACACCGGCCATCACCCAGGAGGATTCCGGTCCCTGATAGACGACCGAAATCTCCGTATCGTTTTCCATCTCATCCTCGGGCTTCTCCGAAGCACCCCGCAGGATGAGCTGCAGGCCGTCTTCCTCGTCCGCGCGGAATTCCAGTTCATCGATGCCGCTCTCCGGTTCAAAGGTGAAGGAAGCCAGTGCGTCATTGATCGGCTCCGCGGTAATGGGGCAGTATGCCTCAAGCCGAACAAGTCCGCCTTTTTTGTCGGGAACACAGAAATTTCCGTCTGAATCCAGCCCGAGAAGAAGTTTGCGGGCATAATTCCATTCTTCAGGAGAAGCCATCATAGGCTGAACCAGTTTTTCCGCGTCTTCCATGCCGGTAATACGGGTGAGATGATCGACGAGTATCTCTCTTTTGGCATGAAGCTGATCAGGATATTCCAGATTTTGCAGACAACAGTAACGGCATTTTCCGTAAAGTGGGCAGCGGGGCTCGATGCGCATCGGAGAGCGATCCAGCAGCTTCACCACATCCGCGGAGATGTAACGGGCTTCCTTCGCTGGGTATCGGACGCGTGCCCGCTCGCCCGGCAGGACACCTTCCGTAAAAACCACCCGTCCGTCCGCCAAGTGTCCCAGTGCCGCTCCGCCGTTCGCCCAGGAGGTGAATTCCACATCTTCTTCTTTATTTGTCTGATCTTTGCTCATAACCTTATTTTTCCTTAGAAATATAATTTTTTAGCAGTAAACATTGTATACAAAAATTTTATTCCGAAAACGAAGTGCATCTCCCATAATATGAAAAGTACAGCATTTTTTACTCTTACACCTGTTTTTTGTAAATCCATTTCCTGCCAATCTTTAGAAAACAAAATGGATGTTGAAGTCCATAGCGCAGCATATGCCAGACAAAGTGCCCATTCGAAGTTGCCATCATACATACGAATGCCCTTCTCATACAACAGACAAAATTCCAACCAGGTACAAATCACATACAGAACCGATAATCTGATTTCCGTGCTTTTGATCGATTTTTTCGGATTGGTCAGAATATAGCATATCGGGAAGAAAAGAGCCAGAAGAAAATGGACCCATGGATTCCGATAAAAAACTTTTGCGATTTCCATCCAGCTGATACCAATGCCATCTCCCCCTTCTCCAAAATAGAATGAAAACAAATATTGAAAAAGGATGATCAGAAAACCGGGAATAAAACAGGCGCATAACAGACAATAATCACGAAATTTTGAAAACTTTGTCCGAATCAGATGAATCAGGATATATACCCCTAATGCCGGGACAATCCCCTGAAAAAAGGCAGGTTTTGCCATCACGCTCAGTAAAATAACGGCAGAAAGCAAGAAATAAGTCCTCTTCGAATTTTTTTTGTTATCATCAATATTTTGTAATATTCTAATAATTACAAAAAAACCGGCAAGAGTGAAATATTTTACGATTATGTTGGTTGGATTGTGCCAAATTACCGGAGAATTTTGTCCGAAATAGAAAACTTTATCATGCCAATTTGGGATAACATATGGCATGACAAATGAGAGCCCAAACGCAATAATTTCAGAACCTTTGCATTTATAATGTGACAAAATCTTTTCTGCAAGGAGATATATAAAACCATTCACAATTGCTGTAACAAATGCAGCAGAATATTCCGGTCCTAACCACTCTCCAAAAATTAATCTGCTGATTTTATAGGTGATATTTACAAGAATATGCCACATGGGATATAAAATTTGATGAGGAAAATCAGCAGGTGATGTAATGATTTTTCTGAACTCCCTTCTGAAATTTATCGCGTAGATCATGTGAGCATGAAAATCAGATACTCCGAAGCTCAATTCTCTCATCGTAGTTGCAAATGTAACCAGAGCAATGATAGTAAACAATAGAATTCTTACCGTATATTTTCGTTTTTCATATAAAGATTTTTCCATAATATACCTGTGTCTGACTGTTTAGATGAGATAGTAAAGAGAACTGATGACAGGATACACATGTTCAGGCAGAAGTATTAGGTTTTTTCATACTGAATCATTATCCTTCTGAATTTTCTTTTTTTTGAGCTTCAGGATCATGATCCTGTGGGTGCCGCTGTTTAAGGCACAGCGGTTGGAGACACGGTAACCGGGGATCCAGACGATACCGCCCGCATCTGCGG
>CAYWGX010000142.1:0-7188 GCA_964457635.1 uncultured Leptolinea sp. | reverse complement strand
CGAACACGCCGTCAAGACGACTGGCGATCCAAACGATCACCATGGTAAACAGCCCGGAAAGGGCATCGGTTGTGATGAAGTTGAACCCGGTATTGATCGGCGCACCCATCACAAAAGAGACACAGGCCCGTCCCATCTGCATGAACAGCTGCGTGCAGATCGCAAACAGCAGTGTCAGCAGGACGTTCTCACGGATCCGTTCCTTGCCAAGCCAGCGGATCATGAGAAGCGAAAAGAGGGAAAACAGATTCCCGACCATATAGATCAGGTACTGTTTCGGTGCCCCGCCGGCCCAGAAACAATAGATCAGACCGCCGAGTACCGCATGAATCGCTGCCCACGGGCCCCACCGCATCAGTACGATCGAGACGATTGCTGCACATACCGAAACGGTGTAAAGCTGGTCCGGGAACCAACGGATCGCCGCATTGACGATCAGAGACTCCGAGATGATGAGCATTACCGCAAACAGGAACAAATCCAGATTCCGATATTGCTTCAGGGTCAGATGACGATTCAAGGTGTGCCTCTCAAATCTGAAAACAGGCATCAAACACACAATGACACCATCTTTTCAGGCGTTAAATAATTTTCACCTCCGTCATGATTTTCGTACATGGTAAAAGTGAGTTACTTTATACACAAAAAAGACTTTTTGGATTTTCGCATATATCCGGTTTGGATTATGAACAGCGTGCCGAAAACAGCAGTCAGGCGAAATTCTTATGTTGAATAACCATATCCGGATCAAGAATATATGCTACAATTAGGAGAAGGAGAACCTCTTTCCATGACATATTCAATAGAAGTTAGCGCTGAAGATAATTTACAGAAAATTTTTGATACATTACCGGAAAACGCAGTCGTCCGGCTGGTACCCGGAGAATACCGGCAGAAAACCGTAATCCGCACGCCCGGCATCACCCTCATCGGCGCGGGGATGGACAAAACAACAATCGTCTGGGATGACTATGCACTGAAGCTCGACGAACTGGGGCGGGAATACAACACATTCCGCACCTGGACCATGGCTGTCTGTGCCGATCATGTCCATATGGAAAATCTGGACATCGTCAATGACGCGCTGCATCCGGAAGTCAAGGGGCAGGAAGTCGCGCTCTCCGTTCTCGGTGATGATTTCTCCATGGAAAACTGCCTGCTCCGTTCCACCCAGGACACACTCTTTTCCGGGCCACTGCCGCCGGATCTGATCGTCCGCTACACCGGATTCCACGCACCGGAACTGCTCAGGGGCGGACACATGCGCCAGATCTTCACCAACTGCCGCATCGAAGGAACCGTCGATTTCATCTTCGGCTGCGGAGATACATTGTTTGAAAATTGTGAGATACGCTCGCTCAATGACGCCCGGAACATCGGCTATGCCGCCGCGCCTGCCCATTCATTGGAGCAGCAGAAAGGGTTTCTGTTCCGGAACTGCCGCTTCACCTGTGAGGAAGGGGTGGAAGAAGGCAGCATTTTTCTCGCCCGCCCCTGGCGTGACCACGGGCTCTCCGTTTTTGAAAACTGCACTTACGGTCCCCATATCTCCCCGCTCGGTTTCGACAAATGGAACGACACTGACCGCGACCAAACCGCCCGTTTCCGCGAGACCCCGCCCGTCCCGGGCAGAGTCGGTTGGGTAAATGTCCGTTAATTGCATCTGATGCGTGTCATGCAGATGTTTGCACTGATCTTCGATGCTCATCCTTATCTTTTCAGTGAGCTTTGAGCCCAAAAATCTGCCCGTACCCCAGCTTACACAAACGTGTCATGTTATACCGTCTACCGAACCACGATCCAGGACCCGCTGCGGCGATTCCCGTTTCGAACCAGACGGCCATCATCCTGAAGTGTTTTCATGGCACGTTTTATTGTCCGGAGGGAGACCCCGAGCTGATCGCATAATTCCTCTTGTGTCAGATAGGGATCATCCGTCAGCAGCGCCAAAATTCGCAGAGGCAAAGACTCTTTCTTATGGAAAGTCTTCGGATCGGGTTTTTGACTGATATATTCGGCTCCAACTTCCCGGATCAAGTTCGGATGCGGCTCAATGACACCATAATCGTCAAATTCAAACGGCTTCCGATACAAATTGATCCGGAAAGCGCCATCCATATCGATCAGTTCCGGTTCCCGCAGTCCATATTCCTTAGCTTCCCGCATGATCTTAGGGATACCGCTCCCCCAGCCTTCGATCAGGTGCATATAAGCGAAGACTGCGGCGATCCCTCTGTTCCGTATCTTTGAACGGCCTTCCTTCATCTTTTCAATTGTCATATCCCGGTAAAGCATTCCCGGAGAGGTCACTTCCAGACGGTCATCATATACAGCAACAAAGATCTTTTCATCAGCCAGATAGGATCGGTGACAAACAGCATTAGCGATGATCTCCCGAATGCTCTGATAGGGAAGTTCATAGATATCCTGTCTGCCGACACCGGCAAAACGGGATCCAAGGTTGATATGGTTCAGCACAAACTGCACCGCGGATTCTACCTGCACATCGATCGGGCCATCGTAATCTTTTTTATCAATAAAGACACCGCGTGTATCTCCCTTGAAGCGTGCACACCGAATCACCGCATCTTCATAAAACCCGGTTCCATCCAACAGTTGATAACCATTCGTGGCAAAATCTTTTCCTTCCTCTTCCACGATCAGGCCGAAAGAAATCAACTGGGTCCGGCCGATTTTTTTGACCTCTTTCTGCTTTTCCGGAGTGACGCAGTCAAGGGCATGTGAATACAGCCGCTCACAAAGAGCCTCTGTTTCGGAAGACTCCAGTACCCGTTCTGTTTTTCTGCGGTCAAAGCTCTGGTTCATGCTTTCCAGCATCATTTCTTTGATCATATATTCCGGTGCCAATCTTGTGGTTCCGGCAACCCGCAGAAAGGTGCCATCCCATAAACCGTAACCTTTTAAGCAGTATGGGGGCATGCTTCCCCGGGGAATTTCCGCGATAATGATCGTTTTTCCGTCGATTTCACAGGGATAAACATCAGCCGCAATCTTCGGCTCACAGCTGTCCCATATTGCATTGGTGACGGCATCGATCTTCTCGGGGATTTCTTCCGGTGGAAAACCGGTGACACGATTGGTTTTGTCTTCGACACCAAAAATGATCTTCCCGCCGGTCCCGTTGGCAAAGGCAACGACGGTTTTCATATACCGGTCACTTTTTGACGGTATTTCCTGCTTGTATTCAATATTTTTCGATTCAACTGTTAGTAAAGAGTTCGATTTCATGAAAACTCCTTTCTGCTTTTTGGTGGCATTTCCAGCCTGATTCGGCCATTTTTTATTAGTGCCGATTATAATCCTTTTAGTGTCATATTAAAATATTTAGTGTCATATTAGTGACATTATGTTGTCACTAATATGACACTAAATAAATAATAAATTCACATATTTTTACAACTCGTTATATACCCGCTCGATCAGCTCACTGACAGCAACTGCATTGTCATTGCACAGCAAATTCTATAAGGCTCATTTCTCTCTGAATATAAGGAAACACTGATTAATATGTGCCAGCGGGGCCGGTTGCCTGTAGTCACCTCATGGTGACGGAAGGAACCGTCCCCAACGGCACATTAATCGGTGCTTCCATAATTGGTAATGAATATGTCAGGTTTGCATCAATCGGAAATAGCCGGATATTCGCCATACGCCTTTCGAATTGTGCTTTCCCGGCCTTCAAAGCGATATAATAGACAATCCGGCTCATCGATCAGAACCTCGGCACTTTCTCCAATTAGAAAATTATCACCAGGTCCGTATTTCGCCAGCATATCATCCAACGTTTTCGGTTCACGGCCATAATCCGATATATCCAGCGGATTTACATAGACATAAACCGTGTTGAAGGCTGAACGCTTGTCAAATATTTTTTCAGGAAGGTCATATATTTCCGCGTAGGCCCAATTTTGAGCATCATCTCCGGGCCCGGTCACAAAAAGGACGTTCTCAACATTCGCCCCTTCTCTTGACTGTATAACCTGTACAGCACGTTCGTTAGACCCGACCACACCGATACTGTTTTGACATGTATAAAACTGAGAGACAGCCATAACCAAAACAAGAGTAGCCAAGATCCATCCGGAGACTCTTTTAAGATGAGGTATCAGCCTCAATCCCGACAACCCGGACGCAGCATACATAAGCAGAAAAGGATGCATGAACAAAAACAGTCTCGGCAGCATTTCGGGTCGTTGAATCAGGACCAGAGGTCCCATCCACAAGGCAACTGCCAAAGCATAGGAAATCTTTTCCTTCGAATTGATTTTGAAGAGAAAAATTGAAAGAAACATTCCCAACACGATGCACCACAATACGATTGACGGCAATGTTCCTGAAAAAGCCTTAATGCTATCAGATAAATAGGAATGTGCAGTTCTCCAGAAAAAAGAAACTTCCCGCGGTTGTACAAACCCGTTACCAACGAGGCTATTCAGTCCGGATCGATGAATAATCGGCAGATAAAGGACAAATGTAAACGCAGAAACGGAAAGCCCCATGAAGATCAAATATTTGAAGAGATGCATTCTTCCGCGCCATACCCGGTTATCTGATTGTAAGAAAATCACATTCAAAAACAACCAGATGCAGATACCGCCGAATGGATAAAGAGAAGTCGGCAGGGTATAAAAATTCAGACCGGAGAAAAGGATCAGCAAAAACCAGGCAAAGATGTTGTTCTTCCTTCTGCAATATACAGCCAATCCCACCGTGACCACCGTAAACAAAGCCTGGAGCTCATAACCGCGGGCATTCACGGAATAATAAATGAGATAAGGTGCAAATGCGGTGAAACCGGCTGAAAGCAGTGCGATGAAATCATTATAAAGCATCCTCCCCAGCAGCCACACCGCAGCAATCAGTAAACAGCCGCTGATGAAAACAGGAAGACGCAGCAAGGGAACCGATTTTCCGAGATGGTGAAAGATCAGATTGACCAGAATTGTATGGAAAACGTGATTATTCGGCAAATGATAATCACTGATAGCCCAAAGCAAATCACTTCTGCCCCAGGCAACGATCGTGTAAGCCTCATCGTACCGCAGCGGAATTCCCAATTGGATCGCCCTCAGGACAGTTCCACCCACAATGATCAGGAACAGGAGCACAGCCTCTGCCGGCTTCATGTGAAACACAGCAAACAGATCACGGAAAAAAGGTTTTACATCATGAACGCATCTTCCGGGGAGGGATAAAAGGGACCGGAAAAAGCGGTTTCTGTTGTCCCGATAAAACACACTCCACAAAACCATTCCAAGGAAAAATACAAACAGAACTGCAAGACATATGCGGAAAACAGATATCAATTCAGGAGTTATCCGCTCCATATTTCCATCCGGTGAAAAATGGTCGAAGACAGATTTATAGCCGTCATAGGGAAATAAAGCCAAAACCAGACAGATCAGCGCGGAACCTGTGAACAACCATTCTGCAAAGCCAAATCTTCTTTTTCTCATTTCTACTCTGTTTTTATGGAGTATTTTAAGATAATTCTGTCATTTCTTGTTTTTATGGCAAAAGAATCAATAAACCTTTTCTGATAACTCATTACTCCTCAGACAAGGCGATGCGTTCCCGGACTTTTTACTGAAGAGTTTCAATGATTTTAATATAGACTGATTTCCTCGTTTATAATGGAAAGCAATTCCGGTATATTATCTCTCAATGTTGAATAGATGATACCAAGATCCGCATTTCCATAATCATGAACAATACGGTTTCTCAGACCAAATATTGCTGTCCAGGGAATATAAGAATGATTTTCCCGATATGAATCAGTCATTTTCCTCGCATTTTCTGAGATTTGAATTAAACGAAATAACATCGAATCCAAAAGAATTTCGTTTTGATTCAACTCTATCTCGTCAACATTTCTCATATGTTGTACAATAAAATTCATATCGGTTTTAATTTTATTCAAATAATACAGATCATTCTTTGTATTATCCATAAATCTTCACACCTTCAGCCAACACCTCATTAAGAAGAGCTAAATTTCCAACAAGCTGGTTTACATCAAGCATATCCACTTTTTTATGAAGCAATTCCCGAAGCTTTTCCGTAAGCTCATAAAACTGTATACCGGATATTTCTCCGGAAATAAGTAAATCGACATCACTTTTTTCTGATGCCGTTCCTTTTGCATAAGAACCAAAAAGATAACAATATAATATTTTATATTCGGAAAAAACTTTATGAGTTATCTCTTCTATTTGACTGATCTGTAAAACTCCGTGATCCTCATCAATCTGATTGATCTTTTCCATCTCCTGAAAGAAAAATCGATATTTCAGCGAATCTCGTTTATTATTATCATTTTCATAAGACACATAAGAACGAAGCGACACGTTTAACATTCTTGCCGCTTCCAGCTGTGTCAACCCTTTTGATATGCGTAATTCCTTTAATGTCATTATTTGCATGTCCTTTTGACAGTATGTGCATATTTTTCATATTCTCATACTATTATAATGCATTTTTTGCACTACGCAAAGTCAGGGCATGCAATAATCAATAACCACAAAAGAATAACTTGTATTGTGTTTACATTTCGTTATATACCCGTTCGATCAGCTCCCGTGCAGCGACGGCGTTTTCGTTGCTTGTGTTTTCAAGGGAGATCTGTACAAAGGGCTTGCGGGTCTTCAGATAACGGAGAATATTGGTGTAATCCATTTCCCCGGTACCGGCAGCGACGCTCACCAGTTTTCCGTCTTTTCGGATAAAGTCTTTGATATGCACCATGGCGATGTGCTCACCGAGCAGGTCCATAGCCTCGTCAAAGATGTTTTCCCGGTCATCGGCATTTTCCATGCAAAGCAGGTTCACCGGATCGAAGATGATGCGCAGATTGCGGCTCTGAATAGACTTGATCACCTTCAGTGCCCGGTCGGGATTATAGACGATGTGATTCCACACCGGCTCGATGGCCATGGTCACGCCATAATCCTCGGCTGCCCGCACCACATCCTCAAGGTTGTGAATAAAAATATTCAAAGCCTCTTCGGTATGCGTATTGGCATCCAGCTTATACTCCGCATTCGGAGAACCGGTCTCCGTCCCGACCATAGCCGCACCACACATCGCGGCTACACGCATATTTCCGTAATATTTTTCCTTGATCTCCCGCAGCTTAACCGGATCCGGATGAGCCAGGTTCAGGTAACA
>CAYWGX010000141.1:4678-7219 GCA_964457635.1 uncultured Leptolinea sp. | reverse complement strand
AATGAAAATCCGGGCAACTACCCCTATGAGCCGGATACCCCGGCACCCGCGGCGCATGACGGAACTTTCGTTTCGGAGCACGGCAGCCTGCGCTTCAGCGGTGATGGGAAAAGCGTCACGACCGATTTCGATGAAGCTTTCTCCGGGTGGACGGGGTTGCTACAGGGCGAACAGACGGGCACCTATGTGTTCCTGAGCGGGAATCTGCCGCCTAACGGCAGCTTCCCGGTCCGATATGACATCGCCCATGAGATGGAGCTCACCATCGGCGAAAAGTCTGTTATGATCGATATGGGAATTGCGTCAGAGGACGGTAAGACCGGCCATGTAGGCGTGAATGTAGTGACCCCGGAGCGGATCCCGATGCTGTTTTCCGGGGAGGATGGTTTCTTTTCAGTCGTATTTCAAAAGGAAGACGAATAACGAGTTAAACGGAACTGTTTTCTCTGACTCGGCATTGAATCGGCAGAACCATTTCCGCCGCCTCCAGGAGGTAAGAATATGTATTGTGAAAATTGCGGAACATACATTCCGGACGATGCGCGGTTTTGTCCGGAATGCGGGGCAGCGGTAAAGTCCGTACCCAAACCGGTATCTCTGCGCTGTCCGGACTGTGGGGCGGAGCTGGAACCGGATTCGATTTTCTGTGAGAACTGCGGACACAAGCTGAGCGGCGGAGCGGCTCAGACTTCAGAGAGAGATTTACCTCCTGAGAGTCCCCGCGCTTCATACATCCCGCCCGCACCATCGGCAGCGCCTGCACAACCAAAGGATTCATACATTCCACCTGCACCGGAGGCAAACCGGCGGGGTTCCTCCATCCCGGCTGCACCAGAAGCGGCGGCACGGGGAACAGTTCCTCCCCGGGAAACAAAACCGAAGAAGAAAGGCTGCGGCTGTGTTGTTGTGCTCATCCTCCTGGCCCTGCTGACCCTGGGGACGGCATATTATTTTCTGAGGGTATATGAAGGGGAAACCCCGATCGACCGTTATTTCCCCGGCATGAGGCCCACCGCGCAATCGCTCCTGAGTACAGCGGAAACGGTCCTGACAAAGGTACCGGAGACGATTTCCGAAATCGCGGCAAAACCGACGGAAATCGTTTCACAAGTCATCATTCAACCGACATCTGTATCTGTTCCTGTCATCCAGCCGACTGCTACGGCTGCCGGGTCGTTATGGGATTCTGCCAAAACTGCTCCGACCGGTCAGCCGAATGAACTGATTTCCCTGATCAACACCAAGCCAACATCGGCAGCCACCGTGAAAACATCCTATGATCCGAATCATTATTCCACCACGGAGATGGCAAAGCTCCAGGATTTCCTGTGGGTCACGCAGGATATCGCTCACAGGTCTCTGCCCGCCGGGAACGACCGGCTGACGAGCTTTGATGAACTGCTCGGCGGCTGGAAGGCCTGGATCATTGATGACCTCAACGGACAGTACGGTTCCGGAATGGAACGGCTGTGTCAGGTGAACTTCACGAAGAATGCCAGCGGGACCGGCATGACTTTCATCTGGTCCTATGTCCATAACACGAAGACAGATGAAGGGTATGATGACAATACGCCGCCCACCACGTTTTACGGTGAGATGCAGAACGGTCGTTTTTACGGGCTTGGCGTCGGCAGCATCGACATGACGGATTTCTATGTCCTTGACGGGCACGAATATGCCGTCGGCATGCTGAACTGGCCGGATGCTTCAAAGGGTACGGTTTTTCTGGTGAGGCCATAAAACGACTCAGGATGAGGAATTGCTGTTTTTCCAGCTTTCCCATTTTTTATTGATTTCTGTTTTTGAGAGGAGCGGACATATGGCAAAATACTGCAGATTCTGCGGAACACAATTATCGGAGAGTGCCGCTTTTTGCCGCAGATGCGGAAAGCCGGTAAAGCGGCAGGAGGTCGTACAGCCGAAGCCGGCCCCCCTGCAGAGAACGGGAGATCCGCTGCCTTCAGCTGAAATACAGCCGAAGACTGATGTCCGATCCAAATCCGAAGCAGCCGCACTTTCAGTGCCACCTGCGATCGAAAAGCAGCCAAAGATTACTTCCTATGCCGGATCCGAAAAAATCACGGATTCCCAAACAGCTTCCGAAGTTATGGCTGAAAACAAAACCGTACCCCAAACGAAAAGAAACGGTTTGAACATGACGCTCATACTGGCAATTATTGATACAGCGCTGGCAGTTTGGATCATTCTTTCGTACCTTTCAGCATAAGGCAGGAGGGATTCAATGGCGAAATTTTGCATCTTTTGCGGAACGCAGCTCCCGGATAACGCGGTCTTCTGTTCCCAATGCGGGAAGAGAGTCCAGCCGGAAACAACTCCGGAGGGCAGGCTGGTGATCCCCGCTCCTCCTGAAGCAGTGGTAACGATCTCCGATGAACCGCCGGCCATCCGGGAAGAACCCAATGCTGCCCCGAGACAGCGGAAAAAGGCCGCACCGGCACCTGCAGCGGAAGAAAATGAACAGATCGAGCCGCTGGTGATCCCCGCCCCGCCCGGCGCAGCGGTCACGATCTCCGATGAACC
>CAYWGX010000141.1:0-4578 GCA_964457635.1 uncultured Leptolinea sp. | reverse complement strand
AGCCGCTGGTGATCCCCGCCCCGCCCGGCGCAGCGGTCACGATCTCCGATGAACCACCCAAAGCGCTGCAAAAACCAAAACCGGCTTCCCGCAGGAAGGAAAAACACGCATTCTCCGCAAAGTCGAAAAACAGCGGCTGTTTCGTCAATCTGATCCTGATCTTCGTGATGGTGGCGGAATTGGTGGTGGCAGGGTTTAAATATCCAGGCTTTCTGAAGACGGATGAGAAAGACCGGGTTTATTACATGAAAACTCCGGTACCTACTCGTATCGTGAATGCCGCAAGTACAGCTGTCCCGGCTATCACTGACGAAGATGACATGGATCCGGTCTATACTCCGGCTCAAATTGCCTCGGCGCCGACAATAAGTGTGCCTGTTTCGGGAGATAATCCGGTGGCTGAAGCCGGTGCCGTGAAAGTCGACCTGAGGTCCTGGAATCTGGATAATGATAGTGATATGCTGACCGTGAAAGATCTCCCGGTGATCTCGGGCAGCGATTCGGGAAAGATCATCAAAGGATATGAATTCTCTCTGGCCTCCGGCCAGACAGAATTCGCCACGCATGTGACCATCACGATCCCTCGCACGGATTCCAATAGTCCGGGGACCTGCGTGTGGTTTAATGATAAGATGGGAGAATGGGAACCGGTGTACTGCCGGGTCAGTGAGGATGGCAAAAGCTACAACATCCGCACCAATCATTTTTCCCTCTTCGGTGAATATTGGTTTGATCCGGAGCTGTTGAAATTGGTACCGCTGGAGGAAGGTTCAGAAATTGCGGCATTTCTTGACGGCGATGAAAATATCTTCTATCTGAGGAGCAGCAGTAAAAAAGATATCAGGCATTGGAAAGTTGCAATCGACTATGAGCGCATGTGGAACCTTTACAAAGGAAAAGGTGAAGAAGACATCAATCAGCTCAGGGCCAGGGTCAATCAGCTCTTGTCCCGCGGGAGCCAATCCGGCGGTCAGCCGGATTGGGATCCGTCTTTGATGAATAATGCCGGCAATTTACAGAACACCTCAGGGAATTTAGGTACAGAATGGTCATTTTTCGGACTGGCTGCATCAGGTTCGAAACTGAAGTGGTGGCCTTTCATGGATCAATTGATCGGGCCTCAGCTGCTTGGAATTGACGTGGCATTGACGACGATCAAAGTTGTTGAGGAAATAAATCTCAGAAAAATGAACGGCGAAGATTTTTTGAGCAGAATTTCCGCTTCACTATGGACAAATTCCCGCAGCCTGACCGGGATCGCAGTAAGTATTGCAGCATTATGGACCGGCGGCATACCGGGATGTATCATTGCCGCGGCTTGGGGAGGCATAAACATCACTTATGATTACGTTGTGTCCAGATATGTCCAAAATCGGACCTGGAGTGATGTCGTAAAGGATCCAACGCTGCGGGAATCGTATTTCAGTTATTATTTCAACCCGGATTCCAGTGTGTATATCGACGAGTCAAAAAAATACGAATTGATCGGGGATGAATATTACGAAGTCAAATCATTATTCGAGGAGAGAGGTCTTGAATTCCGCAGATTTGTTTTCGGAAAGGAGCCGGAACAATCCGGAAACTCCCGGGGATCTTGGTCAGGGTCTTATCTTACAAGACTCTACGATACGGTCATGGAATTCCCGAAGGATATGACTGAAGAAGACCGGGAAGCGCTCAAAAAGGTCTTTGAAGAGGAAGGCGGTTTGTTTGTCCATGCCGATCTGATAACCAATGCCCCCGGAGTCTGGGCGGATCAAAGAACATATTCCAAAGGCTGGCCGAAAATTCTGAAGACGATCCTGACCGTATGTGAGGACGATTCACCGGAATATTCCCGTAAAGTGCTGGATGAATTTTATGAGAATTTTGCTGATGCATACTGGAATATGACCACAGCCCAGCGGGAAATTATGGAAAATATCACCGGTCCGAAAACACGGTATGATCTGTCTTCTTCCGCTGAACGGGATGAGCTGAGAAAAGAATTTGCCCGGCTTCTGCAATCCGAGACCCAGCCGATGCTGGACGAGGCAGCCGAATCGATCCGGATCGAGGCTTACCAAAAGGTTCTGGATGAGATCGAACATAAGCTGCTCCCCGTCCTGAACACGGAACTGGTCTTCCATGTGAAATATCAGTCACTGCAGCCCGGAGAGGATTTCTCAAAGTCCAGATACAATGTGAACTGGGAAACGATCAAAGAGAACAGTCCGTATAAAAACGGCGATAAGCTCTTCAGCGATCCGGGATTCCGTACGCCCATGCGTTTTTCCCTGCCTGCGGAAGGACCTTTGTTTCTGCCGTACGGGGACACCGACCAGAAGATCAGCAAACATGAATATTATCCCTATGATGATAATTTCATCCCAAAGCCTATGGGAGGCGATGTGGTATTCCGCTGTTCGGTCTACCATTACCTGATGATGGGAGCGCCCGAAAAGATCATTTTCACGGATCCATTTGCAAAAGATTATGAAAAAGCTCCGCGTGTGGAGGGGGCTTTTACAATTCCGGATATTCCTGCTCCGGCGCTGAACAGTAAAACTGGAAAATATGAAAGTGTGAAGAAAGTTGATGTGAATGTCGTCATCCCGATTGAGGAGAATAAGTATGAAGACAGCGGCCGGTATGAGATATACGGATATGTCAGGGCAGATGGCTTTCCTCTCGTGGATGATTTTAATTTTAGGTATGATAAAATCTGCGAATCTGCAAGTGCAGTCATAAAGCCGGACGGAAGCATTCATGTTACAGGAAATGGCGGCGCTGAGGTAGACAGGGGAACGTATAAAGGAAATATGACCGCGTCATTCACGATGGAAGGAAAAATCAATCCCTCCGATAAAGAGGGAACATGTAAAATATCGGGGAGCGGAACGATAGAATTAGTCAACCCTGTAAGTGATGCAATGAATCTTTCCGGTACGAAATCCGGAACGATCACATTCTCCGGAGAAGGTGTCCTCAGATCATATAAACTTACGGATGGCAGCTCTCCTGCTCCGTTCAATGAATGGAAAAGCCTTTACTGTATAATGGAAGGCCCCGTTTCTGTAAAAGGCAATTGGACAAGAGGTCCGGAACAATCCGGGGTCTACGACAAAACCGGTACGGGAAAATTGGGAATTACAATTAAAATGAGATAGGGTAGTCTCCGTAACGGGCAAAGCTTGCATCCCCTCCAGAGCGTAAATTCCATTTATTGCAGTTACCGAAATATCAATATTGAATTTCTTTTTTTCGGGAACAAATCAGGAGGACGATCGTCGTCAGAATAAATGAAAACTGCAAATAATCTTTAAGGTCACCGGTGGGAAGGATGTAATCAGAGCAATTCAGATGATCATTACCGGCAGATGCCGCAGATGCAGCCTTACGGATTGATCGAATCATATAATATAAGAGAAAGACAGGTGAATTATGTATTGTGAAAATTGCGGAAAAGAGATATCGGACGATGCGAAATTCTGTCCGGAATGCGGTGCCATGGTTCAAATTGAACCGGAGAATGTGATGCCGGAAATGGTATCGGAAGGGACATCTCCCGAAGCGGAACCTGTGCAGGAACTTGCTGTTTCGGCAGAAAAGAAACCGCGAAAGAATAAGGAAACCTATGTAAAGAGCGGGAAAGTCACCGGGGAAAAAGTCACGGAGAATATTTACCTGTGTCCGGACGGCGCCTACCGCTGGTTCTATGAGCTGGATATGCTGAAAAATCCGACCATCCTGATCACGGTCTGGAAGGTGCTGGGGATCGCTTTCGGTACTGTGGCACTGTTTACCCTGATCATGGATCTGTTTCAGGGTGTGATCCAAAGCATCTCAGATATTTTCCCTGCAATGAAAGTGATTTTGATCCTGCTCCCTGTCTTTTTCGTAATCAGCATTGTCTCCTACCTGATACTGGCCTGGACATTTGGCTGGAAATACATTGTGCTCTTTGAGATGACTGATGAATATGTGAAACATATCCCGACCCCGAAACAGTTCGAAAAAGCACAGGCGCTCAATTGGCTCACGGTGATGGTTGGAGCCGTTGCTCATAAACCAACTATAATGGGAGCCGGAATGCTTGCAGGTGCGAAGAGTTCCAGTACCTCGGTATTCAAAGATGTGGAATTCATCCGTGTACGCCGAAAGCGGAACACGATCCATGTGGACCAGCTGCTGGATAAGAACCAGGTCTATGCTGAAGACGCTGATTTCGATTTCGTGGAGAAGTTCATCAAAGACCGCTGCGTAAAAGCAAAGATCTGCTAAGTGGTTCCAAAATCCCGGGCTTTGTCTTCATTCTTTATTCGTAACTATTCAGCACCCGGTCAGGGACTGTACCCGGCGGCTCAGTATTGAGCCATAGGGGACTGTCCCTTCTGAATAGACACCAGAATTGCTGCTCACTTTTTTCATTGCAAATTCGTCACGGATATGTCGGGGATGTTATAATATAGCTGATTTATTTCAAATATATTATAATTTTTGTATCTTCAGGACTTGACAGCTATGACCGAATTTGATATAATTCAGACAGACAGACAGACAGACAGACAGACAGACAGACAGACAGACAGACAGACA
>CAYWGX010000140.1:0-7255 GCA_964457635.1 uncultured Leptolinea sp. | reverse complement strand
CTTCAAGGTTTCATTTATCGTGGCGCCTATGAAGGCATGTTGGATTAATCAGCGTATCCTTAATAGATCTCACAGCTCTTGCGACCGGAGGATTTCGCTTTTTCAAGAGCCGTTTGGGCATCCGAATAGATATCTCCCTGCGGATTATCCCGGTCAGAAAAAGCCGCACCCGCGCTGACAGAAATACCCGGAAGATCCTCCTGCGGTTCATGGAGCATTTTGTTGATCTGGATAAATTTATTCTTCACCAGCGCCCGCATGGAATTATTGACACGTGTCATGATCACGACAAACTGATCGTCTTCGAAGCGGCTGAGCACATCGACCGAGCGGAAATTTGCCTTCAGGACAGAAGCAACGCGCTGCAGGACCTTGTCACCGGTTTCACTCCCATAAATATCCCTGATCTTCCTGAATTGATCGACATCAAACAGAAGGATCGCAATATGCTGCGGATCGACCGACCGCACCAGCAAATCATATGCAGTCCGGTTATAAAGACCGGTCAGCGGATCATGCGCCGCTTCATAGGTGAGCTGAGCACGGGCCTTCTGACTGTCCGCAAGAAACTCATTATAGGTCTGCGAGACAAAGCGCATTTCCTTCGCACCGGTGGGTTTGACCTCTCTTTGTGCCTTCATCGCCATCACCAGATCAGCCAGCGGTTTTTGGATCTGTGTGATCTCAAAGAGGATCAAAGCCAATACGGTAACCAAAAATATGGTGGTCAAAACAGACTGGAACCGCAGCTGTCGGAACATCCACTCAGAAGCACGCTGCACATCCTGACCGGATTTCAGCAGCAGTTCTTCCGCACATCGGCCCACATTGGTTTTGATCTTGTCTTTGTAATCCATGTAAACATCATCAAACACCAGGGCGATTGCCCGCTCATGCTGCTCTTCCGGTGAAAGGTCCCGGTAAGCATTGCCGAGTTCCACTCCGGAAAGCTCAGCCGGAAGCTGATCCTGCGTATAACCGGCAGATTCCAGCCACAGCCGCATCGAGACCAGTTCCCGCTCTGCCAGCTCATTGGAATAGTTCAATGCCATTGCAAGACTGGCATAGGCGTTATTCTCACTGCCCTTCAGCATGTCTTCCACAACAGAAAGCGCCTGTTCCCGGCGTTTTGTCACGTTGATTTCCTCGAAATACTTCTCCATCGCATGCAGGTCACCGTTGATCACAAAGCTGCGCACCTGATAGGTCAGATAATCCGAGACTGTTTCCATCGTGAAAGCAGCCTGCTGCGCATTGGAGTAACGGGTGGAGGCTTCCACAGATGCCTGATATCCACGGTTCACATTTCCGTCCGCGATATAAAGCAATACAGCAATCACCACCGCAAGAGCCGCCAAAACAAGGTTGACGATCCGCATCCGGATACCGCCGGAATTCCGCTGCTTTTTCAGTGACGTCTCTGATAATTTTGCATCCTGAGCTTTTTCTTCCTCAGATCGGCGCATGGCACTGAGCTCTTCCTCGCGCTTTGCCCGGGCCTTTGCCGCTTCTTCCTGCTGTACGGTTTCCAATGCTGCCTTTGCCTTTTTTCCTTCTTCCAGGAAACCTTCAAATTCTTCGGCAGGCAGCGGTTTGGAAAAGTAATAACCCTGAACGATGTCGCAGCCCATCAGACGCAGCGCCTTGTATTGGTCCTCGGTTTCGACTCCCTCGGCAATGGTTGGTACATTCAGGTAGGCGGCAATGTCAATAACGATTTCCAGCATTCTTGTGCTGCCGCCCTCTTTAAAAGCATCACGGATGAACCCCATATCCAGTTTCACAGCATCGATCGGCAGTTTGGAAATCATATTCAGGGAGGAATATCCCGTCCCGAAATCGTCCATTTCGATGCGGAAACCACGCTCCCGGATTTTGTTGACCATCTCGATGATCTGGGTTGAATTCTCCGTATATGCCGATTCCGTCACTTCCAGCAGCAGGTCACTCGGCTGCAGTCCGTTTGACTCAACAATGATAAGCAGGGTATCGATCACATTCTGATCGTAAAGGTCGACCCGCGACACATTCACAGAAACCGGAACCGCATAGCCCAGACGATCCTTCCATTCCCGGATCTGACGTGCCGTTTCCTGCCAGACGAAGTGATCCAGCTGCTGGATCAACCCGTTGCTTTCAAAAAGCGGGATAAACTTTCCCGGACTGACCATGCCCAATTCCGGATGTTTCCAGCGGACCAGTGCCTCTGCACTGGAAAGAATCGCGGTGCTGGGACGGATGTCAAATTTCGGCTGGAAATAAACCTGAAACTGTTTTTCAGCAAGCGCGGCAGGGAAGTCTTCGATCAGCTGTTCCGCAAAGAGCTCCCGATCATTCAGGGTTTCATCGTAGAAGCCGATGGTCTTCGTAAAACTGCCATGGACTGTGTCCGCAGCCAGCTTTGCACGGTCAAAACGCCGTTCCACATCAATCGACTTATCGACATCGGAATAAACCCCCATCCGCACATGGATCCGGGTGGCGTTTCCGACTTCATCCCCCAGCTGGACAGAAAAACGATCCAGCATATCATCATAATCATCCCGATGGGGGCAGTAAATCAGGAAGGTATCAGCTTCTTTGCGGCTGACGATCCCGCCGGTTTCGAGAACCGACTCACGAACATTTTTTCCGATACGCCGAAGCACGTCATCGCAAAATGATTTTCCATACCGCTCATTCATGGTATGAAAATGGTTGATATCCACCACAATGGCATCCATCGCGGTATTTTTGTGCTGAACATCAAATTGTTCGGAATAACGGAAAAAATACTCTTTGGCATAAAGGCCGGTCAGACCATCCCGTTCCGTGCTGCGGATGATCTGACGGTCTTCAAAGAGTTCGATGGTGCGCCGGATACGCGCAAGAATTACATCAGGCTGCGGATAGGGCTTCGGGATAAAATCGATCGCGCCAAGGCTCAGACATTCCACTTCGGATTTTTTGTCCGAGGTAAAAACGATGACAGGGATATTGGAAAGTTCTGCATTCTGTGTAACCTGCCTCAGGACTTCTTTGCCGCTCATTTCCGGCATCAGCAAGTCCAGCAGGATCAAAGAGAGCACATCATGGTGACTGCGGATCAGCTGCATCGCCGCTACACCGTTTTCGGCATAGAGCACGTCATAATCCCGTCTCAGAATCTCTCCAAGGATCTCCCGGTTAGTGAAATCATCATCAACAACCAGGATCAGTCGTTTTTCCTGAAAAGTGTCGATCCGGTTCTGTAAACTGTCTTTTGCCTTTGTCTCCGTATCCATGCCGATCCATCATCCTGTTATGAATTATCCCAAAACTCACGTAGGGGACCTCTAATAACTCCCAAAATTGGAACCTCATTCACCATTTATCCATTATGGCGCGGGATTCAGAAATCCTTTTTTCTTGGATAATAACTTTCCCGCGCCATGAGTTCCGGGCCGGGCGAAGCTCCAGCCCCGCATATAAACCAGGCGAAGCCTGTACCTTTCGGGGCTGGCCACAGCCCCCATACCCCCGCTAAATAGTTTTTTGAGGTTTCTATAGAATAATTCTATCACAGTTAATGAATCAGCGCCAGACCAGGAAAGATTGCGGTCCGACTGTCAGTTTTCCATTCACCAGACTGCCGCTGCCGATGCTGAAAATCTCAGAACGGTTTTCTTCCTTCAATGCCACAGATGTCTCCTGACTGTTGGGATTGACAGCCAGCAGCAGGCTTCCGCGGCGGTAGACAAAGGGTTTTCCCGGCTCCGAACAAACCACGCTGAATTCCCCATCGGCCTGAAGGTCGGATTCCTGATGACGCAGCGCCAGGACAGCCTTCACCGTATTCAGCAGGGAGTTCGGGTCGGCAATCTGATCAGCAACGGTCGGGGCATCTTCCGCCGGATCGACCGGCAGATAGATATCTTCCGGTGCAGCAGTGGAGAAGCCCAGGTTCTTTTCCCTGTTCCACTGCATCGGGGTCCGGGAACCGGTGCGTGTGTATCCGCCTTCTTTTGTCGGGACATCCAGGAAGCGCATGCCGATCTCATCGCCGTAATAGAGGAAAGGCACACCCGGCATCGTAAATATATACGCATAAGCCAGCTTCAGTTCGTCAGGATCCAGCCCGTAACGGGGACGGGTCGTGTCATGATTGCAGGTCAGCAGGGATATATAGCCGATCCCTTTTGTATCCTCGTACCAGTCCAGATACTGTCCCAGGAAACGATTGATGTTCCCACCGGAGTCTTTTTTGAAATAACTGGCATTTTGCTTTTCGTCATAATAATAATCGCGCATCAGGGTGCAGTAACCGTTCACACCGCCATAATTGAGATAAAAATCCATGTCGAATCCCGCCCGCAGTGCCAGCTTGGGATCGCTCCATTCGGAAACCATGGCGGCATCCGGGAACTCAGCTTCCAGCATCCGGCGCACATCCCGCCAGATCATGGAGGTCCCGGTCTTCTTCTCATCATCTCCCTTGACCAGGGAATTTGCCATATCTACACGAAATCCATCACAGCCGTGTGACAGCCAGAAGCGCATCACGTCCTTCATCGCTTCCCGGGTCCGGAGCGGTTCCGGATGATTCATGGAAAACTGCCAGGACTGATTCGGATGCAGGAAACCGTAATTCAGGGCCGGCTGGCATTTGAAGAAATTCAGCACATAACAGGCATTCCGTTCGGACTCCCCGCCGATATAAGGCATGCCGGCTGCTCCGTGAAGCCAGAAATCCGTCCAGATATAACGGTCACTGTACTCATTCCGCGCTTCCTTTTGACTTTCGCGGAACCAGTGATGCTCCTCAGAAGTGTGCCCCGGGACCAGGTCCAGCAGCACATGGATGCCCTTTGTATGAGCAGTCTCAAACAGCTCATAAAGGTCTTCATTGGTCCCGTAACGCGGGGCGACCTTTTTATAATCACGGACATCATACCCCGCATCCTTGAAAGGAGAATCGAAGCAGGGATTGATCCACAGGGCGCTGCAGCCCAGGTCTTTGATATAATCCAGCTTTGAGATGATCCCCTGAATGTCGCCGATCCCGTCACCGTTCGAATCACAGAAGGATTGCGGATAAATTTCATAAAATACAGCATCTTTCAGCCATTTTGCGCTCATTTTTCAGCCTCCGGGCAGTATAATCATTACCGTATAATCATAATTCAATTGGCTCAAGCGGCAGCCTTTTGTCAAAAATCATGATGACATGTTTTCTAATCTGTTTCTAACCTTTTTATTATAGCCTCCTCATCTTGATAAAGTAAGATAGATAGTGTAAGATAGAGAAAGGAGCTGAAAATGGATCGATTCGAACTCGTTGAAAAATTGGTAAAGAGCACCGGAGTCGGTTATGAAGATGCAAAAACCGCGCTGGAAAGCAGCGGATGGGACCTGCTGGATGCGGCTGTCTGGCTGGAGAAGAACGGGAAGGTCGAAAACAAAAGCAGTCACTTCACCACAAACTCGGAGCAGCAGCAGGAACAGCGGAAACAGCAGGAAGAAGAGCGAATGAAAGAAGAACAGCGCAGAGAATCCCCGAAAACCTCTGCCGGGTCCGCTTCTTCCGGGAACAGGGTCCTCCATACGATTCTCACGAAAGCCCGGCAGATCATCATGGATAACGAACTCGTGATCTGCAAAAGCAGCGGCGAGGTCTTTCTGGAGATCCCGATCTGGCTGGCGATCGTCCTGCTGGTGGTCGCTTTCTGGCCTTCCGTGATCGTTTTGGTCCTGGTGTTCATCCTGGGATTCCGTTTCCGCCTCCATGGCCCGGATCTTGGCTCGGATAAAGTCAACCGGATCCTCAACCGGGCTGAAAATGCCGCAGGAGATTTTATCAACCGCATGAAAAATTCCCAAAGCAGCCGGAACAGCGGCTATTATGACGCCACCAAAAACCCTGCCGGGAACACAAAGGATGATGTGATCGATTACAAAGAACCGCATCAAAAGGAGTAAACAATCATATGTCCGGTAAAGTCCTGATCATTGAAGATGAAGAAAAAATTGCCCGCTTTATTGAACTGGAGCTTGTTCACGAAGGATACGAAGTCGACAAATGTACGGATGGCCGGGATGGACTGGCCATGGCGGAAAGCGGCAATTACAATGTGATTTTGCTGGACATCATGCTGCCCGGATTGAACGGATTGGAAGTTTTGCGCAGACTGCGCAAAACTTCTTCGGTTCCGGTCATCATGCTCACTGCACGGGACGCGGTCATGGACAAGGTCTCCGGGTTGGACCTGGGTGCAGATGACTATATCACCAAGCCCTTCGCCATTGAAGAGCTGCTGGCACGTATCCGCCTTGTCCTGCGACACAACGGAGCCAGCGCTGCACCGCAATCAGACGAACTGACACACGGAGAGCTGTCCCTTTCCGTCAGCCGGCATGAGGTGCACTACGGAGCCGACCTCATCGACCTCACCGCCCGTGAATTCACGCTGCTGCAGACGCTGCTGGAAAACAAAAACATCGTCCTCTCCCGCAGTACCCTGCTGGAACTTGTATGGGGCTATGATTACATGGGTGAAACCAACGTGGTGGATGTTTATATACGCTACCTGCGGTCCAAGCTGGATGATGTATATGGAGTGCACATCATCCAAACAGTCCGCGGGGTCGGATATGTGATAAAGGATTGAACTTTCTATGGCGAAAAAGAAGAAAACAGCTGTACGAACCGGAGCTCTTGCCTGGAAGATCAATCTGTCCGGAACGCTGCGGCTTTTTATTCTTTTTCTCGCGCTGAATATATTCCTCGTTTTGTTTGATGTCAAAGCCGGCATTATCCCGGTTTATGATTCGAACTTCTTTGATTCCTTTTTTTTAACCATTAAGTACATTTTTACCCTGCAAAAATATACCCTTCTCCTGCGTGGGGAAGGGCTGATTTTGCTGGGAAAACTTGCCCTCGGTACCATTTCCATCCGCAGGGCACTCAAACCACTCGATGAGCTCACCAATGTGGCCCTGCAGCTCGGGTCGGAAAACAACGACTTCGACGAGGAAAAATTCCTGAGGCTGGAATCTGCCATTGATGAGATCAGCCCCACTGCTGAAAATGCCCGGCTGCGGACCGGCGATCAGCAATTTGCCGGACTGGAACTGGCTGTCAACAACCTGATCGAACGGATGAGAGACTCCTACCGGCAGCAGACGCGCTTCGTGTCCGATGCCTCCCATGAGCTGCGTACACCGATCGCAGTCATCAAGGGATATGCGGACATGCTGGACCGTTGGGGGAAAACTGACGAAAAAGTACTCACGGAAT
>CAYWGX010000139.1:0-7263 GCA_964457635.1 uncultured Leptolinea sp. | reverse complement strand
TCTTCTCTGTTATTGTTTCTGTTCTGACCGGGCACAATCACCTGATACCTGAAACTAATTCCTGTGTAAAAAGTGCTGTATGGCTACACAAATTTCTATGAAAAAAGTGTATTGCAGCAACACAAAATCCTATGAAAAAAGTGTATAATACGATAAATATTAACACTGCTTTATGCTGAAAGGGAGAAATCCATGGAAAGATTACTGTACAAATCACTGCTGCAATGGAAAAATTCCGCAAATCGAAAGCCATTGATCCTTTTTGGTGCCAGGCAGACCGGCAAAACCTGGCTGCTAAAGGAGTTTGGCAGGCATGAATATGAGCAGATGGCCTATATCAGCTGTGATAATAACCCGGAAATCAAAAGAGTGTTTTCTGATTTCGATACAGCCAGGTTGATCCGCTCCTTTTCAGCAATCACAGGCGTACAAATCCAAAAAAACAATACGCTGATCTTTTTGGATGAGGTACAGGAAGTCCCCCAGGCGCTGACCTCTTTGAAATATTTTTGTGAGAATGTCCCGGAATACCATATTGCTGTGGCGGGAAGTTTGTTGGGAATCGCCGAGCACAAAGGAACTGGTTTTCCCGTCGGAAAGGCAGATGAATTTACGCTTTATCCGCTTTCTTTTGAAGAATTTTTGCTGGCCATGGGGAAGGATTCCCTGCTGGATATGATCCGTAGTCACCAATGGCAGGAAGTCAGTACTTTGCGGGATACCTGTAAAGAGCTGCTGCGGCAATATTATTTTACGGGCGGAATGCCTGACGTGGTAAGAAATTATATTGCCTCGCAAAACCTGGAAGAGGTGAGAACGATACAGAAAAGGATCCTCAGTGATTACCGCAATGATTTCTCGAAACACGTTCCAATTGAATATCTGCCAAAAGTGAATATGGTATGGGACTCGGTTCCTTCGCAGCTTGCCCGGGAAAACAAAAAATTTATCTACAGCGCGATTCGGAAAGGTGCCAGAGCAAAGGATTTTGAGACAGCCATCCAATGGCTGACCGATGCCGGTTTGATCCATAAGGTGATGCGGATCAATAAAATCGGGATGCCGCTGAAATTTTATGAAGATTTTACGGCATTCAAGCTGTTTTTTAATGATCTGGGTTTGTTGGGGGCTATGTCTGATGTGCCGGCTCAATCGATTTTGATTGGAGACTCGTTTCTGACAGAATATAAAGGTGCATTTACGGAACAGTATGTCTTACAGCAGATGTTGGCTGCAGGTGTTCACCCGTATTATTATACAAATGAAAGATCCACGTTGGAGATAGATTTTGTGCTCCAGAAAAATAAAGTCTATCCTGTAGAGGTGAAGGCGGAAGAAAATCTGATGTCAAAAAGTCTTCGCTCTGTGGTCAGTTCCGGCGATGGATTGACCGGTTGGCGTTTTTCCATGTCGGATTACCGGGAACAGGACTGGATGGTCAATGTTCCGCTTTACCTGGCAGGAGAGTGGATCAAGGCGGCTGAGTAGACCATAAAATATTTGCAATCAGCATATACAGGGAAAAGGCTGCTTCATGCTTATTTCCTTAAATTCGGCAAATTCCATTTTGGAATAAAAATTGCAGTATCTTCTGTTAGTTAGTTTCATGTGAATCTTGAGTATTAAGGAGCGTGTTGATGAGAAACCTGAAAAAACAGAAAATCTGTGCATTGATCCTGGCTCTGCTCTGCCTGATGCTGTTCAGCATCCCGGCAACGGCGCAGGAAGAAGAAGTGGAAATACCCGGACCTGTGAGAAAGATCGATCTCGGCGTCGAATCCCTGCATCTGAATGTTGGAGAAAGCTACAGCTTTCAGGTGCGCTTTGAACCGGCAGCCACATCGCTGACAACGCTGGACTGGACGGTTACGGATGAGCGTGTACTCAGCATTGATCCGCAGACCGATACCATCACGGCACTGGCGGATGGGGAAGCCCGGCTTTTTGCGGAGAGCTTTGACGGTTTTGCTTACGCGGTTTGTAATGTAACGGTCGGCTCTGTCTCCAAAGACGCCTCTGTGATGAAGTCCGGCAGTGATTTCATGGGACTGACTCCGGAAGAGCTGGGGAAGATCAGCGCGGAAACGCTCAGCCGCTATCTTGATTTTGTCGCTGATTCCGGCCTTGATGAAAGCTCCTATGAACATGCCGCCGGGCGTTATTTTGACGTCCTTGCGGAAGTCAAACCGGGAACAGAAGAGGAACAGGCGCAGCGGGCTCGTGAGTGCGGGATAGAGGATGCCGAAGCGCTGACATGCCTGAATTCAGTCACCCTGAACGGTGACCTGGCCTCTATCCTGAAATATATCAAAGGCAATGATGAAGTGCGGGATGTCTATGAATTCGGTCCATTCTGGGAAGAGGAACCGGATTTGGAAGAGGTCAGTGAAGAAAGTGTCGAGAAAGCGATCGTAAAAGAGTTGGGCGGAAGAACACAGGAACTGACCAACATCAATTTTGCCCGCAGTCTTGGACTCAACGGAAAAGGGCGGACAATTGCCATCATTGACTCCGGATTAAACCGGAACAATCCGGTCTTCAGCAGAAAACCGGCAGGTACGATCACAGAAGTCTGTTATTCCTCTGCCACGAAAATCAATAGCGGAACCTTATACAGCGTCTGCAGGAATGGAGCGACCGGTGCCGGCGCTTCAGCACCAAGCCTGGCCCCGCACAGAAATAAATTTAATCACGGTTCTCATGTGGCGGGCATCGCTGCAGGTGCTGACGGCATCGCGCCGGGAGCCAACATTATCTCCATTCAAACGCATGCGGAAAAACAGTGGAAATGTAAAGACAGCGAGGAGCGGAAGAGTTATTCCTGCGGCGCCAACAATTTGTGCTGTAAGTCCTATATCGCCAATAAAGATACAGCCCGTGCCTATGATTACCTGATCAACGCGGCAAAAAGCGGAAAGAAAATCGACGCGGTCAATATGAGTTACGGGGATGGGATCGAATATAAAAGTGCGAAGGAATGCGGATCGGCAAAACCGCAGCAGAAGAGCTACATGGACAAACTGGCTGCCCACGGCATGCTGCCGGTGGCTGCTTCCGGGAACGATGGTTTTAATAAAGGGATTGCTGCTCCTGCCTGTCACAGCAGTGTTTACGCTGTCGGCGGTCTGGGCTCATTTAAAACGCCGAAGCTGCGGAAAAGTTCCAACCACAGTACCATGGTGGATATCACCGCTCCCGGTACCGATATCTGGTCGGCAGATAACGGCACCAAAACGATACAGATGAGCGGTACTTCCATGGCAGCGCCGATGGTGACCGGGGCGGTGGCCCTGGTGAAGCAGATGTATCCGGGGATGAGTTCCAAAGATGTGGGGACGTTCCTGAAGGTGATCACGGGCAAATCCGTGAATGTCCGCTCCAACAATGTGAAATTCAACTACAAAAAACCGGTCCTGAATTTCACGCATTTGATGGACCGGATATCCGTCCCTTATTATAGCTGGGTCACCGGCGGGAATCACTCGATCACGATCAAGCTGGATCGTCTCGCGCGCAATGCGAGCTACAGCGCTGAAGTGAAAAAACTGGATGGAACTAAAATTTTCGATTATCAGGTTCAGTGGAAGAATCAGGGAAGTTATACCTATGTTAAGGTTTTCGGCGGCGGACTGCAAAACGACACGATCTACAAGGTCACGATTCACCGCTCTGTGAAGATCAGCGGCAAGACATATAAAGCTGTGAGTACCCAGTACGGGCTTCCTGTCGGGAATATCAATCCGACAAAGCTGACGATCCGTCCCGGAGACCGAAAAGTCACCCTCAAGACCACCGGTGTCGATAAAGGTGTGCAATACCGTATTTATGATACAGGCGGAAATTTGATACGGACTGAGAAAACAACCACTGCCGGAAAACCGTTTGAGATCCGCGGGTTGACGAACGGGAAAGTATATAAGGTAACAGCAGCGCCTTACCGGGAAGTTACGATCACGAAAAACGGCGTCAAGAATAAGGTTCTCTTGTATGGTCAGGAATCGGCCCCGGTCAGTTTCATGGTGCTGAAATCACCGGTCAATGCAAAGTACAGTTTTGATGTGAACACAAAAAAGCTGATCTTTTCAAGCTCGGTCGATCCGGCAGCGGATGGGATCTGGGTTCGTTTCAAATCCGATGGCGGATGGAAGTTTGGCTGCAAGTCACAGGCAAAAAACAATTTTTCCTGCCAGGCCAATCAGACAAACGGAACCTTTGAAGTGATGGAATATAAGAATCTGAACGGGAAAATATACTATGGACCGTCGGTGACGATCAAACGATAGGTCAGGACAGGAGGAATACGATGAAAACAAAGAAATGCTTGATGCTGCTGCTTACCGCCTTCCTGGTGCCGGCCTGCGTGCTCCCTGTTTGGGCGGACAATGAGATCACAGAAGAGACCATTTCGGATGAAACGGTAACAATAACAGGTAAGTACAGACCGGGTGGCTCTGAGGATCAGGATGGTTTGGATATCTCCGCTTATGAAGAGAACGAGGTCGGGATCCTTGCTATTGCCGAGAATGGTACCTATACGATTAAGAAAGGTTATATTGATACCCTGTACGGCGGTGTTTTGATGACCACCGGAACGAATGGTTCCATTACTCTGTACACCGGCGGTATTTCCGCGGGGAACACTGCAGACGAATCCTCTGAAAACACTGCAGATGAATCAACCGAAACGTCTGCTGAAGGTGAGACCGCTGACAACAGCAGCAGCGCTGCCGGCGGCGGATTCGGTATGACTGCCGATCTGAACGGCGGGACGATCACGGCCAACAGCGGCGCGATCGATGCAAGCGGTTCCTTCGGTCTCAATGTCTGGGCGGAAAACAACGGAACTGCAGACTTTAAGATCACAGGCGATGGGGAATCCGACGGCGGTATCTTCGCTGCGGCCGATGGCGTTTCCGTGACCGCGAACAACTCAACCGTTACGGTTGATGCCGGCAGCATCAATGCCGGTGCATCCGGTGCGGATCTTTCCGCGCTGGGTGGCGGCAAGATCGCAATGATCTCCGACGAGATCAGCGGAGATGAAAACGGTGTCCTCATTGAAGCATTCGGCTCCGGCAGCAAAGTCACGGTAGATTCCTATGACATTGACGCGGAGACGCTCGGCCTGGATATCGCGGCAGATACAGGCGCAGCGGTTGAAGTGACAACCAATGGCGGAAGCATCATCGCGGATACTGTCGTAGATATCGAAAATATGGGCGGCACTGTGACTGTGGATACGGGGGAAGGTGAGCTGGCCGGGGTCAACGGTCTGTCCATCCTCAGCAATGCCGGTACCACAAAGGTCTCAAGCGGTGATATTGCGGTAGAAAATTACGCTGTCCTCATCAATGCATTAAGTCCCGAAGCAGGTGAAGTCAGTGCAGATAGCGGCGGCAGTGCGGATGCAGGCAGTTCCGGCAGTCCTGCCACGATTACCGTGAACGTAAATGGGGACATTCTCAATGAGATCAGGGGAGAAGCTGAAGAGGGCGGCATTGAAGACCCCGATGATCCGGGAGATCCGGAACCTGACGATATCGAGCCGGCAGCCAAAGACGCAGAACCGGACGGAAATGAACCGGAAACTCAATGGGATGAGGATATCAAATGGGAAGACGACAATAACGGTTGGACAGAGGATACAGATCCGGTTGAAGGTGACTGGGATGTTGATCCGGACTGGGAGGAAGACGATCCGACGGAAACATCCGTTGATGCTGCCGGTGTTATTATCAACGCGGATGCTGAGGGTTCAACGGTCGAAGTGACGGTCAAAGGCATGATTAACATGATCTATGGCAACGATGTGTACGCGGGAAATAAATCCACCGTGACCCTGAGCTTTGAAGACAGCGTGGAAACGGATTACGGAAACCGCATCAATGCCACCGGAGGAAGCACAGTGAACGCGTCCTTTGGAAAAGACATTGCAGCCGGCGGCCTGGCCGTTGATACCTTTGCCGGTGACGGTACGGTGAAGGTGGACGTAAAAGGTGACATCAATGCCATGGATGGGGATGAAAGCGATCCGGAGACCGCGGGGATCCATGCCGACTCCGACGGGAAGGGAAACACAGCGATCACTGTCGGCAAAGGCATCACCGTCAAATCCACGGAAAAGAACAATGCTGCTTATGGCATCGACGCGGAAAACACCGGCGGAACTATGGATATCACGGTCGCACAGAATGTCAATGTGACCGGTGTGACCGCCGTTGGTCTGCAAATCACCAATGATGCGGACAGCAGTGAATACGAAGAATGGGAAGCAGAATCTGATGAGGGATCCGTCAGTCATTCTCCAAAAGACGCTGAAGGAGCTAATGCTGAAACGGGAGATATCAAAACAACGGTGATCATAAATGGCAATGTCGTGGTGAGCGGCTCAGAAGAAGCCTACGGTGCGGATATCCTGAACACCGGGAATCTTACCCTGACTGTCGGCAGCCGTGATGATGGGAAAGACCCGGATAAGGACGATCCGGTGGTCGGCATCACTGCCAAAGGCAGCTCTTCAACCGGTATGTCTGTTATTACTGACGGCGGAAATACGAATATAGAAGTATACGGCGATGTAAAGGGTACGGCAAAGGGTCTGGAGATCGAAGATTTGGCTGAGTCTGCGGAGAAAAGCAAGCTCGATATCCTTGTCAGTGAGACCATTTCTGGCGGGAAACAGTCCCTTACCGTGAGTGAAAAACTTACCGCTGATCAGCTGGATCTCACCGTTTGGGAGATCGTCACCGGCAAAAATAAAAATGCCGCGCTGACTCCGGACGGAAATGTGAATGAGGCGATTGAGAACAGCATCAAATACATCATCAAGGTCGATCCGAAATCAAAGGACAAGCTCACGGTGCTTGATGAAAATCTGAGTGAGCTTCCGACTTCTCACGGATATCCGGTCATGACAGCCGGGAAGCGGATCTATGTTCAGACAGAGGAGAAAGCTGTGTATAACGGCAAGAGTCCGAGAAGGCAGTCTGCGCTGCAAAAGGATGAGAACGGGAACTTCTATTTGGATATCCCAATCGGCGGTGCGGTATGGCTTTCCGTATACAAAAATCCGGAGCCGTCCAATGCCCCGAACTCCATTGATTTTTACACCATCGGTGACCTCTTCTGGCTCTTTGACCGGCAGCTGCCGGGGACGGGTTTCTCCGCTTCCCGGGTGATGGAGCTGCGGGAAAAGCCGCAGGGGATGATCTACGGGACCACCGGGCTGACGCTGCAGATCCCGGAACTGGGTGTGGCGGAAGC
>CAYWGX010000138.1:0-7318 GCA_964457635.1 uncultured Leptolinea sp. | reverse complement strand
TCCCGCTGAACCCGCTGCCCCGGCTGCAAAACCCACCGAAGAAAGCGGTAAAGATCAGGCATAAGCCAAGCCAATCGTTCCATGTCCTTTCCCAAACATCCGGCCGGACCACCCGGCCGGGTGTATATTGGGACAGCAATTCTGAATATGAAGCACATGGGGACGGTTTCGTTGCTGCCGCGAAGCCGGCACTGCGGAACCGTCCCCGTGTTGCGCTAATAATGTGTGGTTAGTTTTCCAAATTCAGAATCGCTGATATTGGGAAGGAAGCCTGTGGCTTGACAGTCAGATTTAATCCGAATATACTGAAAACAGAACCGAAACAGGAAGAACAAAGGAAAAAGCGATGCCGCGAATTTTAGTTGTCGACGATGAACCGGATATCTGCCAGCTGATCCGCCGTTATGCGGAGCATGACGGCTATGAGACCGTCGGAGTTTCCGACGGGACAGAAGCGGTCGAGATCTGCAAAAAGAAGGATTTTGACATCATCATTATGGACGCCATGATGCCGGAGATGGATGGCTTCACCGCCACCCGGAAGATCCGTGAAGAGAAAGACATTCCCGTGCTGATGCTCACCGCCCGCGGAACAGAATATGACAAGCTTTACGGCTTCGAGGTCGGGGTGGACGATTATGTGACCAAACCCTTTTCCCCGCGGGAACTGCTTGCCCGGGTGAACGTGATCATCCGGCGCCACACAAAGGACAAAGATCTGCCCGAGGGCAAAGACGCCGTTCTTGAATTCGAAGGACTGAAGATCGACATCCCGGGCCACGCACTATATCTGGATGGCGTTGAGACAGAACTGACCGCCAAGGAATTTGACCTGCTGCTCTATCTGGTGCGTCACAAAGGGATGGTCATGTCCCGTGACCAGATCCTCAGCAGCGTCTGGGGCTATGATTCCTTCGGCTATGACCGCACGGTTGACTGGCAGATGAAGCTGCTGCGCGGCAAACTCGGCAAGTACCGGGAGATGATCCAGACCATCCGCGGCGTGGGATACAAGTTTGAGAATAAGGGGCAGGGAGAAGCGTGAAGACTTTCTCTTTCCGAACAAAGCTTTGGCTCTATTTTGTGATCTTTGCGGCCGTGATATTTTCCCTGCTGTGGATCATGCAGACGGTCGGACTGCAGTCTTTTTACGACGGGATGATGAGGAACAACATCCGCAGCGCCGCCAAAACCATGATCGCAGCCAGTCAAAGCGAAGACTTCTTTGAGATCATCGATCACCTCACCTTCGAAGAGTCCCTGCTGGTTTACGTCACGGATGAGGAAGGCAGAGTCTTTTACAGCTCGGATTCCTACAACCCTTACTTCCGCCAGATGGACAAACCCGGCAGAGACGGACCGGGCCGGAGCAATCCCAACCGCAAAAACATCCCATCAGGACCTCAGTCCGGCAATTTCCGCAGCCTGCCGGACAATTACAGCGATTTTCTCCAAAGGCTGGCAGCCAGTGAAAGCGGAACGGTTGAATACACGCATGGAAATTCCTTCATTTACGGCGCCCGCATCACACTGGACGAAGACGTGATTGACCTTGACAATGACGACGATGAAATCAACGCAGTCCTCTACACCGCCGGGACGCTGGGAGCAGTCGGGGCAGCGGCCTCCATCATCCGGACACAGCTGCTTTGGGTCACCGGTCTTTCCCTGGTCCTGGCATTCGTCATTGCCTGGCTGATCTCCCGCCGTTTCTCCAAACCGATCGCTCAGCTCACCGAACAGGCAAAAATGCTCAGCGAAGAGAAATATGAAGAGAAGTTTGAGAAAGGCTTCTGCAGAGAACTCGACGACCTGAACGATTCCCTCACGCAAAGCGCCGAAAAGCTCTCCGAAGCCCGGGAATATCAGAAAGAACTGTTGGCCAATGTCTCGCACGACCTGCGCACCCCGCTGACTATGATCAAAGGATACGCGGAAATGGTACGGGATATCTCCTGGGAGGATGAGGCCCAGCGCAATGCCGACACCGGCGTGATCATCAAAGAAGCCGACCGCATGACAGCGCTGGTCAATGAGATCCTGGAATACTCCCGGCTGCAGGAAGGGACACCCGAGTCGAAGTTTACCGAGGTAGACTTCAGCGCACTGACGGAAAGTGCCGCAGACCGTTTTGAGCCCTTATTCAAAAACGAAGGCGGAACCATTGAGCGGCAAATCACCCCGGGCTGCATCGTGAACGGAGACCCGAACCTTCTGGAACGGGCCATTTTCAACCTGCTGGATAACGCTGTCCGTCACGCAGATGAGTCGGACAAACGGGTCACCGTCACAGTCCGCAGAGAAGGGCCCCGCACGATTCTGGAGGTCCGGGATTACGGAGCGGGCATTGACCCAGCGGAGCTGCCGCATATCTGGGAAAAATACTACACTTCCCGGCAGCGCGGCAACAAAGGCGTCTCCGGACTGGGACTGGCAATCGTCAAACAAATCGCCGCACTGCATCACGCGGAAGTCAGCGCGGAGAGCAAGCCGGGCGAAGGCAGCACCTTCCGGCTCGAAATATAATAGAGTTTTTATTCCAGATACAGCTCCCGCAGCAATTCCCGTTCCGCGGGAGTGATGTGCAGTGCCTCGGCAAGGTAATTATCGAAACTGCCGTAATGCTTCTCAACAGCAGCATACGCAGCGTCCAGATAAGCGATATGGGCCTCAAAAACATAGGAGATCGCCTTATCCGCGATGACGGGATCCACTTCCGGATGCTCCCGGAAAATCATGCTTTTCAGCCGGATCGTTTCCGGCTCCAGACAAACATTGGTCAGCAGATAATCCTCCCGGATGTCTTCCCGGCTGACGCCAAGCAGCTCCTGGACGATCACCGTACCGAATCCCGCCCGGTCCTTCCCGGCAGTGCAGTGCCACAGGACACCCTTCTGATGTTCCTGCAGCAGCATGCGGACAAACTGTTCATACTGTCCGGCACAATAGCTGTTGGTGATAAACCCCTCATAGGAACCGCACATATACCTCCGGGCGATCTCCGCGTCCTGCATCATCCCTTTCAGCACCTCGGCGAACGAATCTTCATCCCGGGTCACACCCGCCCGGCGCTCCTCGAAAATCGGATTGTAAAGGCTCACAACATCCGGTATAGAAGGCTCCGGTTTTTCCGCACATTCCTGCCGGGTACGGAAATCAACGGAAAGCTCGATCATTTCGGAAAGCTTTTTCAGGTCATTCTCGCTGGCAGCAAACAGATGTCCGCTGCGGTAAAGCTTTCCCGGCCTGATCTTCCGTCCATCCGCACCGGTCATACCGCCCAGGTCCCGGGTGTTTAATAATCTTTCAAATTCAATTCGCCGACTGTGCATACACATCCTGTTCACAACGGAGACTGCCGGACAGGCCTCTGCCGTATCTATCAAATTCAACCTTTTATTGGGGACAGTCCCCTCTGGCTCAATACTGAGCCGCCGGGTACAGTCCCTGACTGCCGCCGGTCCCTTTATTCATTCAAAATCAGCGCCGCAGCACCGATGACGCCCGCCTGTGAACTCAGCTCAGCGATCCGGACCGGTGTTTCACGGGTGTTGTAAAGCGCGTATTTTTTCACATATTCGCGGATCGGCCTCACCAGCAGGTCACCCTGTTCGGCTACTCCGCCGGAAAGCAGGATGATATCCGGGTTCAGCGCATGGATCATGGAGACCGCGGCAGCGCCGATCGCCTTGCCGCAGTATTCCACCACCTCGCAGGCCAGCGGATCACCCCGCTTCACAGCCTCAAAGACCTGAAATCCGCTGACATCGCCGATTTTACCGTCCGCCAGTTCCAGCATCAGCCTGCCGCGCTCCGGGTCTCCGGCAATGCGTTTCCGGGCGATGCGCCCGATCGAGGTACCGGACCCGAAATCTTCTGCCGGGCCGGGAACTCCGCTGACCGAGAGCTCACCCTCAAAATCGATGATCAGAAAACCAAGATGCCCGGCAATTCCCTGCGCACCCTGAAAGATCCTTTTGTTCAAAACGATGCCGCCGCCGATACCCGTACCGATGGTGAAGCCCACGACATTCTGTACATCCCGTCCTGCCCCATAGATCGCTTCGGCAAAGATGGCAGCCTGACCGTCATTGACGACCTTCACCGGCATTCCGAGACGGGCGGACAACACGGCCGCGATCGGCACAGGCGGATCGATCCGGATGGAAGGATCCCCGTTGTGACCGAAGAGCTCCCCGTTCAGGTTCACCTGGCCGCAGGTTCCGATCCCGAGGCCCTCAACCCGCAGGCCCTGGCAGACCGGCCCGGCAAGCATCCGCTGCGCCAGCCCGGTGAGCTGGTCCATATAGACCGGACCGTTCCAGATCCCCTTGGAGGGTTCCCGAATCTCAAACAAAATCTGGCCCAGATCATTGACCAGCGCACAGCGCAGGTTGGTGGCACCGGCATCAATGCCTAACGCATAGCGGGTCATGACTTCGCCTTTCCCTGCGGACTGAACTGGACAAAGCGCTCCGTGATCATCCACGGGCGGGTGATGGCAGAACCGATGACAATGGCATGAACGCCCAGCTCAAAACCTCGTTCCACAAAGGGCGGTTCCCAGAAGTGCCCTTCCGCGATCACCGGACGTCCACCTTCTTTGACCATCTGTTCAATGAATGCCCAGGGCGGTGTGTATTCGTCTTCGTTCGTACCCACACCGGAAAGGGTCGGGGCGATGATGTCGGCATTGGTGCGGAAGGCATCTTCCATGTTGTGACAGTCCGCCATCACCGGGACGTTCAGCTCATTGCGGACCCGGTCCACCAGCTCTTTGACATCCTCATTGTTGGGGCGCTTACGTCCGGTGGTTTCAATGGCGATGATGTCCGCACCGGCCTCCGCCAGCTCTTTGCAGTCCGCAAAGGTCGGGGTGATCATGATGTTCCACCATTCATCGACCCAGTGACGTTTCCAGATGCCGATCACCGGCAGATTGCAGGTCTTCTTGATGGCTTCGATATCGACCACGGAATTGGCCCGGATCCCGGCCGCCCCGCCGATCTCGGCAGATTTTGCGAAAGCCGCCATGAACTCCGGACAATGGGTCGGGTCTCCTTCCTTGGACTGGCAGGAAACGATGATCCCGCCCTTCAGTTTTTGCATCATTTGGTTATAGGCATTGATATCGTACATAGATACACCCCTTTGCTTGATCGGTTTATTATCTTCCTTAAACTATACCATATTTTTTCATTATCCCTTGACCGCACCCGCCGTCATCCCCTTGACCAGAGATTTCTGGGCAATGAAGATGAAGAGGGCCGTCGGGATGGTAGAAAGCGTGATAGCTGCCGCCATGTTCCCCCATTCCACCGCATAGGAAGTGATGAAGAATGATGTTCCCACAGTCGCGGTTACAGCCTTCTTGAAGGCCAGAATCCCCGAGAACAGGTACTCGTTCCAGCTGGTGATGAAGCCCAGGATCGCCGTGGAACCGATGCCGGGCAGCAGCACGGGGATCAGCACCTGTGTCAAAATCTGGAAGGTATTGGCTCCATCTATGGAAGCAGCCTCTTCGATCTCCTTCGGCAGGTCCTGAATGTAACCGATAAACAGCAGCAGCGAGGTCGGCGTGATAAACAGCGTGTGCATAAAGATAATGGCGATTTTGGTGTCCAGCAGCTTGAACTTGTTGAAGATCAGGAACACCGGGATCGCGAAAGCCAGCGCCGGAGCCAGCCGCAGCAGCATAGTTGCGCCAAGGATCACATCACCGAAGCCGTGATAGCGCACGATGGAATAAGCCGCCGGGATCGTCAGCAGGATCGCGAGCGTTGACGATACCACCGCGATCACAAAGGAATTCCAGAGGTACAAACGGAAGTCAAAGCTTCCTTTTCCCAGCACATTGCGGAAGTTATCCAGTGTGGGTTTGAAGATCCACTTCGGGGGACTGGAGGAGATATCAAACTGGCTTTTGAAAGCCGTCATCACATTTGTGATGACGCCGCTGTCCAGGATGACCACGATGATAGCGACCAAAATCACGGTCAGGATCGTTTCAATGCGTTTTTTCTGCTTCCGTGTCATCTTATTTGTCTCCTTTCGTGTTGCGGCGCACCAGATAGAGGGAGGGGATCAACAGGATCAGCGCGAGAGAAAAGGATGCCGCGCAGGCCATACCGTAATCCGAACGCTGGAAAGCCCGGCGGTAGATAAAGATGGAAACCGACTGGGTGAAGGTTCCCGGACCGCCTGCCGTCATGGCGAAGATCAGCTCAAAGATCAGGAAGGACTGCAGCAGCTTTTCCAAAAAAGTGATGCCGAAGATGGAAGAGATGGTCGGGATGGTGATATGGATCAGCTTCTGAACCGCATTCGCCCCGTCCATCGTCGCCGCTTCCAGCAGCTCCTGCGGGACGCCCTGCATCGCGGAATACATATTGATAAAGACGAAGGGCATGCGGTTGATGGTATCCGCCCCGATGATCGTCTGGTTCACCCAGGCCAGCCCGAGCAGCGCTGTCGTCCCGGTCAGGCCGGAGAGGACATAAGCGATGGGACCGACGGATTCATTGAACAGAAGGCGGAACATAGTCCCCATCAGGAAAGGAGCCACCACCATCGGCAGCAGAATGAGCGTGGTCGCCAATCCCTTGCCGGGGAAATCACGCTGGAAGAGCCAGGCGATCAGAATGCCCAGCAGCATCTGGATGATGGTCGCGATGAGCGCGAATTTCAGGCTCCACAACAGGGAGGAACCGAATTCCGAGTTGCTGAACAGCTTCACATAATTCTGAAGTCCGATGAAGGTCGGATTGTCGATGTTATTGATGCGGGCATTGAAGAAACTCAGCCGCATCCCGTAAAGGATCGGATAAAGCGCAAATGCCAGCAGCCAGATCGTCAGCGGCAGCAGCAAAAGAAAGCCGGTCAGTTTTTTGTTTTTCTTGAGTGTGTTCATAGGCAGCCCTTCCTGTCTGAAATGAAGAAGTAAGAATGAAGAAGTAAGAAATTCATTGCTGAAACACAACAAATCTTACTTCTTCATTCTTCATTCTTCATTTGGCCGCGTGCAAATTGCACGCGGCCAATATTATAGCATATTACTGCCAATAAGACATTTCTTCAGTGGCATCGGCCTGGAGCTGAGCCAGGGCGGTGTCGAAGTCAACAGCACCGTTCCATGCATCGGCCAGTGCGCCGCAGGCCATATCTTCGATGATACCGGCGGTCGGGGGCAGGTTCTTGCCGTAGGCATTCAGGACGTCGACCATATAGCCGTAGACCGGGAACTGGTCGGACATTTCTTCCAGGACCATCTTGGACGGGGCGATACCACCGGCTTCAGCGTAGAGCTTCGCGGCTTCGT
>CAYWGX010000137.1:0-7324 GCA_964457635.1 uncultured Leptolinea sp. | reverse complement strand
CCTGAAACTGTTCCCTTCCGTCTGGCCTGACAATACCCGCATCATCGTCTGCGTTCTGCGGCAGATGATTTCCGTGCTGCCCATGATCCTTTCAGCCGGACTGCTGACCTGGATCGTGACCAAATTCAAAAATATCCTCACCGCGGTGCTGCTGGACATTCTGCTGCTGACCATGCCCGCGGTTCTGCAGAATGATTTCTGGTGGCACCCGGACAGCCTGACGCTGCTGTTCCTGAGCCTGACCTTTTTTTTTCTGGACCGGGACCAAATGCGCTGCGGGAAGAACTTCCTGTTTGGGGCCTTTGCCTGCGGGGCAGCCATCGGCACCAAGTATCTCGGTCTCTATTTTGCCCTGGCCATCCCGGCTTATCTGCTCTGCTGCCTCATCGCGGAAACCATCAGCTTCCGTCAGCTCCTCTTAAAAGCCGCTCTTTTCCTCCTGGTGATGGCAGCTGCTGTTCTGTTCTCCGATCCCCTGCTGCTGCTCCCGCAGGAACGGGCGGAGATTCTCGGCATCATGAAACAGCAGACCGAGCTCAGCGGCACGGGTATCTTCCTGCAGTATCAGAACCTGTTCTGGGAAGAGGGGCATCTTCCCGTCTGGCTGACAGAGAATTACCTGCGTCTCCCCTGGATCGCGCTGGCACTGGTGAGCCTTATCGCGGGTGTCGTCGGGAAAAATCAACAGCTGCGGACCATGTCCACAGTCCTGCTCTGTTACCTGGTCACAGCCTGCACGGTCAATCTCAACGCGGCAGCCAGCCGGCTGCATTACTTTCTGCCCATCATGCTGCCGCTGGCTGTCTGCCTGGGCTCCTTCCCGGAGATCCTGCCGGAACAGTACCGCAGAGCCGGGCAGACCGCTTTGTTCGCTCTGCTGGCACTGCAGATCGGGCTCAATCTGAAAACTGATATTCCTCTGGCGCAGATCCACCTGCACCGGGAAGAGAACTCCGGCTCCATTGCCCTTTATAACACACTGGTCTCAGACTGCCTGCCCCTGCCGGAGGTCCCTCCGGAACGCATGACGCGCATCTATCGGGACTGGAAAGCCTACTTCCCGGAACAGGAGGGTTATGCCGTCCTGACCGACTGGGAGCTGGCGTCCTTCCCGCTCATTGAGGAATGGCACCCGGATCTGATTTTGCTGGAAAAAGAAAATATTCGCGCATACAGCGCGGAAGGGGTGCTGGAGCAGGCGGTTAACAAAGAGAAAATGACCGATACCGCTGCTTTTTACACTGCCGCAGCAGAGAAAACGCTCCCCGGTTATGAATTTCTGACCGAAAACAGCTTTGGTATGGTCTTTCGCAGGGAGCTGCCGTGAACGAAAAGATCCGTCTGACCCCGCAGGAAAAAACCCGCCTGCCGGAGCCTGACAGCCAAAATGTCACCCGCTTCTGCCCCAAATGCGGGCGGGAGATCCCGCTGGATCAAAGCGCCTGTGTGTTTTGCAGGAACACCGGTGCCATGCATCCTGCCGCTCAGCCCCGCGGGAAAAAAATCCTGATTGCCGCGCTGATGGCGCTGATTTTTCTCTTTCTCCTGGCTCTTGCGCTTTTTCTGACCCGCAATACGGGATTGGTTTCGTGATATAATAATGAGATGTAACAATTCAGCATCCGGCCAGGGACTGTACCCGGCGGCTCAGTATTGAGCCAGAGGAGACTGTCCCTTCTGAACAGTTACTGATAATGAGACAATGGTGACGGGGCAATCGGTCTAAAAGCAGAGCCTTACAAACTGTCTCCGATGATGTAAATAAGGGGGAAATCCATGAATTCAAAAACCAGAGAACAAAGAGAGATCGCACGGCTGGAAAAGGCGCAGAAATTTCATAACGCGAAAAACTATTTCATCATCCTGATCATCGTCCTGACCGTCGTCTACATTGTGGACGAGCTGGCTTCCAACATCCGGGGAACCGTCGCTTCCTTCACGATCTGCGACCTGTTCAACACCACCTTCGGCACACCCGAATACGATAAAGCCTCCGGCACGATGGACCTGGTGACCACAGCCTGCTACCTGATCTATCTGGTTTCACCCTTTTACAAGGCGCTGGCCGATAAATACGGCCGCCGGCTCTTCCTCATCATCAACACCCTCGGCATGGGCGTCGGGATGCTGATCTCCATCATTTCTCACAACATCGCGCTTTACCTCGTCGGTGTGGTCCTGATGACCTTCTTCACCCCGAACGATGTGCAGGTGATCTACCTGATGGAGTGCGCACCGAAACAGCACCGTGCCAAGCTCTGCTCCATCACCAAGGGGATCGCGCTGATCTCCGTCTCCCTGCTGGGACTTTTGGTGAAGTTATTTGTGGACCGGGACAACCCGGGAACCTGGCGCAATGTCTACATCCTCCCCATCATCCTGGCCTTTGTCATCGGAATCGCGGCCATCTTCCTCGTGAAGGAGACGCCGGTTTTCACCAAAAAGCGCCTGGAATACCTGAAAGCCGGAGCGGAAGAACGCAAAGCGCTCGACGCTGCGGATGAGGCGGAAGCTGCGAAGGAACAGAGCGTTTCCGTCCTCGGGGCTTTCAAATATATTTTCAAAACAAAGCAGACCCGCTATATCGCTATCGTTGCCGTGCTGCTGGCCTTTGCTACCGGCTACACCGGAAAATTCCAGAACATGATCGAAGTCGGCGTAGCCCGGGGAGCCATCACCGCTTCCGGGTCTGAGACGATCCTGATGTTCTATCCCCTGATTAACGGTATTTTCACCCTCATCGGCGGATTCCTGACCGATGCACTGGGCCGCAAGAAGTCCGCCCTGATCCTGGGACTGTGGGCTGCCCTCGGGCTGGGTGTTTTCGCCTGGGGCTGCAGTGCGGAGCTGAATCCCTATATCACCGGCTTTGCCTATGGTTTCTCCATCGCGGGCCTGTGGTCCATTTCCGATATGATCTACTTCGTCATCACCTCTGAATCCACACCCACCGAGATCCGGGCGTCGGTCGTCGGCTCCATGCAGCTGCTGGGGATGGTCGGCACCGGGCTGAACATGGTCTACAACGGTCTTGTCACCCTCATCGCCGGTTCCATGAACCTGCCCTTTGTGCTGACGGTTTCCTACCTGCCGCTGATGGCGATCGCCCTGTTCATCATGATGTGGAAGGTCAAAGAGACGAAGGACGTGGACCTGGATAACATAATTATGAATTAGGAGTGAGGAATGAGAAGTGAGGAGTATATCATATTGCAAACTTTTTACTTCTTACTCTTTTCTATGTACTTTAGGAAAAGTGCTTTTTTATGGTAATTTTTTTGATTATTCTGTTTGTCATTATTGCCGCATTGTTCGCGGTGGGGTATTATGTCTTTACCACGGTGTTTGACATGCAGTTCAAAGGGAAGGAAAACAACGACCCGAACTTCATCGACTCAGAAGCGGACATGATGCGCCCGACCGCCCGCAGGCTCTATGCCTATCGGGAAAAGTGCCATGAGGAATTCAGCAAACTTCCGTTCAGGGAGCTGGAAGTCACCTCTTTTGACGGACTGAAGCTGAAGGGGTACCTGCTGGAAGGGAACCCGAAAGAGATCGTCATCTGCGTGCATGGTTACAAGTCCGGGATGGAGGAAGACTTCTGTGACAAGCTGAAGATCTACCGGGACTGCGGTACGACCGTCCTGCTCGTGAACGACCGTGCTCACGGGAATTCGGAAGGCCGCTATCTGGGTTTTTCGGAACTGGACCGCTTCGACGTGGCCAAATGGGTGGATAAACTCAACGAGATGTATGACGAACCCCGCATCTACCTGCATGGTGTCTCCATGGGCGGGGCGACGGTGATCCATTGCGCAGATATGAAGCTCAAAAATGTCCGCGGCATCATCGATGACTGCGGCTTCAATTCGATCCTCGGCATCAGCAAGGCGCTGATCGTGGACATGTATCATCTGCCTTATTTTCCAATCGGCTATCTGGCCTGGTTCTGGGCAAAGGTTATCAATCATGTGGACTTCAACAAGTCCATTGGGGAGGAGTGCGTCCGCAGAGCCGATGTACCGATCATTTTCATTCACGGGAAAAATGACAGCTTCGTCCCGACCTGGATGTCGGAAAGCATGTATAAAGCCTGCACTGCCCCGAAGGAACTGCACCTGATCGACAACTGCGGGCATGCGGCTGCCTATATCTGTGCTCCGCTGGAATATACTGCCGCGGTGAACCGCTTGCTGGACGGAAAGATCGAGGATAAAATTGAAAGTGAAGCGGATTAGAAAGGATGGACCTATGAAAAAGCTTTTGCTGGTTTTGATTTCATTGCTGATGCTGGTTTCCGCGGTATCTGCCAAGGAAAATGATGAATATACCGGCACGGTCATGCTGTATACCTCTGCCGGGGAAGATGTGGCCCGTTCCTTCAAGCAGATTTTTGAAGAAAAATATCCCAATGTGACGCTGGAATACTATGCCGGCACTTCCGGGAATTGCAATTCCAAATTGGCGGGGGAATTTGAGACCGGGGCTGTCGCCTGCGATGTGGTATGGCTGGCGGAACCCTCCGGACTGATCGAATTTAAAAACCAGGAACGGCTGCTGAAATATAATTCACCTTATGCCAAAGCCGTTGCCCCGCAGTTCAAGGATTCCACCGGTTACTTCACCGGTGCCCGTATCCTGATCATGGGGCTTGCTTACAGTACAACAGCCACTTCACCGGAACAGGTCCCGACCAATTTCGACGGACTGCTGGATCCGGCCTTCCGGGAGCACATCATCATGTCCGACCCGAACTCTGCCGGTTCCGCCAAGGCCTGGGTCTATGGACTGAGCCATAATGAAAAGTACGGCTGGGATTTCTTTGAAAAGCTTTCCCGTCAGCATGTGGTGTTTGATACCAGTGCCAGCGCAGTCAATCAGAAGATCGCCAACGGAGAATACAGCATCGGCATTTCTCCCGAACATTCCACCCTGAACCAGATCGCCCAGGGCTCTGCCATGGGCTACCAACCGACGGATGACGTGCTGGCCATCGCCTGTCCGATCGCCATCCCGGTCGGCTGTCCCAATGAGGAGCTGGCGAAGCTGCTTTATGACTTTATCCTGGACCCTGAAGGCGGTCAGGCTTCCCTGCCGGATTTCAACATCACCCCCATCATTGACGGTGTGGACCTGCCCGAAGGTATGCGCTCCGCTTCCGAGATCACCAAAAAATCCCTGCCTGTGGACTGGGAAGACCTGGCCGAGATCGGCGATGACATGATGGATCAGTTCAACGAGTTCTTCAAGAAATAGGGAGCGTTGATCAGGAGAAAAGCATGGGAATGTATCTGAATCCGGGAAATGAAGGGTTTGTCGGAATAACAAGATCCGATTATGTTGACAAAACCGGGTTGATCGGGGTCATCAACCGTTCGATCGGTACTTCTTCGAAACTTACCTGCATCAGTCGTCCACGCCGTTTCGGGAAGTCTTACGCGGCTCAGATGCTCTGTGCTTACTATGACAAAAGCTGCGATTCCCGGGAACTGTTTCTGCCCTATCAGATCGCACAGGATGACACTTTTGAGACCCATCTCAATCAGTATAATGTGATTTATCTGGATATGACAAACCTCCTGGAGAAGGTACTTCCGGAAAATCTGACTTTATTCATCAAAGAAAAGGTGACAGAAGAAATCCGCAAGGAATATCCTGAGGTCGATGCAAATGATACGTTTGATGAAACTCTATTGAATGTTGTTGAATATAGCGGCAGAAAATTTATCATGATCATCGATGAGTGGGATTCTCCGATCCGTGAAAATCCGGAAATTGAAAAAACGTATCTGACCTTTTTGCGGATGTTATTTAAAAGCAGCAATATCACACCGAAAATCTTTGCCGCGGCTTATATGACCGGGATCCTGCCCATCAAGAAAAACGGCTCTCAATCAGCGATTTCGGATTTTCGGGAATATACCATTCTCAATGCCGGACCGTTTGCAGAATACACCGGGTTCACGGAACCGGAGGTGAGGCGGCTTTGCGAGGAAAAAGGGCTCGATTTTTCCATGGCAAAAGCCTGGTATGACGGTTATACTGTCGGGGATCAGCATTCCGTTTACAATCCCTATTCCATGATGATGGCTGTCAGCAGCCGCAGATTTACCTCTTATTGGAAAAAGACCTCCGCAGCAGAAGCGCTGATAACCTATATTGACATGGATGAAGAAGGGCTCCAGGAAGATGTGGCGCGTTTGATCGCGGGGGAAATGATCGAGGTCGATCCGGACGGATTTCAGAATGATTTTGTGACATTTTCCAATAAAGACGACGTGCTGACGCTCATGATCCATCTGGGCTATCTGTCGTATGAAGAGGAAACCGACAGCTATGGCGGAATATCCGGCGGCCGCTCCTTCGGTTATGTCCGCATTCCCAACGAGGAGATCCGCATCGAATTTGACCAGATCCTGAGACGGGCCAAACATAAGGACCTGATCCGGCTGGTTCAGCTTTCTGACCGGCTGCTTCAGGATACACTGGCCGGTGAGGAAGAAAAAGTGGCGCGGGCTTTCACCGCTGTGCGTGACTCTGCCTATGCTCCGACTTTTTATAATGATGAGCAGGGACTGCGCTATGTGATCCGCTTTGCTTATCTCAGCTGTGTGGATCAGTATGCCCGGGTGGAGGAAATGCCCACCGGTCACGGTATCGCGGATGTGGTTTTCGTCCCGAAACGGCGTTCCGCACTTCCTGCAATGATCGTGGAACTCAAATGGAACAAAACCGCCGATGAGGCCATTGAGCAGATCATTGACCGGAATTACCCGGCCGCTCTCAAAGGATATGGCGGTGAGATCGTGGTCGTCGGCATCAATTATGACACGGAAACCAAACAGCATACCTGCCGCATTGACCGGGTCGATTATCGCAGCTGACTTCCACCGGGGACGCACCCGAAGACTGCATTGCCGTGCCGGTGGTGCACCGGTGACAGAGGGGCCGGTTGCCCGGCGCACCGCAGGGTGCAAAGGGAACCGTCCCCATCTGTCACTTTTGCAATTGAGGCACGGTCAGGCTGGATTCGCGTGCTTTACGCAGCGTTATTTATCAAATTGCACACGAGTCCAGCCTCTCTGTGCTCAATTGTAAGTTGAAAGTTGAAAGTTGAAGGTTTGGTGCCGATTGCACGCGTTAGATAGAGATTTCCGTTTTTGAGACACCGGCAGATCCACCACGATTCTTATCCAAACCGGGGACTGTCCCTTTATGGGACAGTCCCCACCGAGTGAGTGCATTCTTCGCAAGGAAGCACAACGGGGATGAAGCACAATGATATGTACCCTATTTTCTGGACATTTTTTTGGATAAAATAATT
>CAYWGX010000136.1:0-7338 GCA_964457635.1 uncultured Leptolinea sp. | reverse complement strand
AATCCTGACGACCAGTGAATATCCCCGTACGATCAAGACCAATGACCGGGCAACCATGCTGAACCTGATGGTGGGATTGAATGGTTATACTCTGTGTTCAGGAATCATTTGTGAGGAGTTGAACGGACCGGAATATATAGCCGTTCCGTTTGAGTCGGATGATCAAAGCCAGCATGGCAAAATGGATATCGGATATATTGTCAAGAAATACATGACCTTGAGTTATATGGCAAAGCTATATATCAGTGAGCTCCGCGCCTATTTGGATGTTTGAGCACTAACTGCCTATAGGTACAATCTATTACTAAATATTCAGTTATTGTATTAGACAAATTTTTATCCGGATTTTATAATAGTAAGTAGTTATTCTTTTGGAGGAAAATATGAAGAAAAATTTGTTGCTTTCAATTATTTTGTTTGTTCTTTCATTAGTTATGGTCGGCAGCGCTTTAGCTGAGGATCCGATCAAAATCGGTTATGTAGGTGCGCTTTCCGGTGATACAGCTCTTTGGGGGCAAGCCGGTCTGAACGGTATGAATCTGACTGCCGAAATGATCAACGCAGAAGGCGGTATTCTCGGTCGTGAAGTTCAGATCATCGGTCTGGACGGAAAAGGTGCCGCAGATGATTCCGTTGCTGCATACAAGCGTCTGGTGGAGCAGGAAGGCGTCGTCGCAGTTGTCGGTACCAACTTCTCCTCCTGTAACATTCCGATTGCCGCGGTTTCTGATGAATTGCATGTTCCGGTGATTGCAACCGCTGCTTCCAATGAACTGGTGACCGTTGATGCTGAAGGCAATCTGCATCCTTATTCTTTCCGTCTTTGCTTCATTGATCCATACATGGGATATCTTGCCGGTTCCTATGCATATAATGAACTTGGCCTGCGTAAAGCAGCTATCATTGAAGATATCACCGATCCTTACAGCACCGGTGTCGGCGGCTATATGATCGATACATTCACCAGCCTCGGCGGAGAACTGGTTGCCCGGGAAGAAGCGCAGAGCGGTGACAACGATTTCCGCGCTCAGCTGACAAAGATCGCAATGGCTCAGCCGGATGTCCTGTTTGTGCCCTGGAACTATGTGAATGTTGCCTTGATCGGTGAACAGGCTCGTGAATTGGGGATCACTGCAGTTATGGTCGGCGCTGATGGCTGGGACACGACTGAATTGATCGAGCTTTCCCGCGGTGCGCTGGAAGGTTCCTACTATGTTTCCCGCCCGGGCTTTAACCTGCCGGAAGCTGCTGCTTACTTTGAGATCTATGATGAAAAGTTCCATTCATCCAAAGAAACCGAATGTCTGTATGGCAATGACGGTTTGATGTGGATCAAACAGGCGATCGAAGCTGCAGGTTCCGCGGATCCGACTGCCATTCGTGACCAGCTGGAGGCTACTGAAAGTTTTGATGGATTGCTTGGTCACATGAGTGTTGATCCGACTAATCACAATCCCAGCCGTGACGCTGCCATCTTCCGTGTGGATGCTGATGAAGTGACTTACGTGGGTATTTACGACCCTGCAAAATAAATTTTCGAGTGTAAAGTGAAGGGTGAAAGCTGAAAAATTTCTTTCACCCTTCCAGTAATGGAAGTCTGATAGAAAAAGGAAAGAATTGATTTTGAAATTATTTTTCAGATTGCCAATTCTTTTCTTTTTCTGTTATACTCATAACTGACATTTTACTGTGGCAGGAGAAGAATTAATGAAGATATTGATACAGCAAATGATCACAGGTATCTCGATCGGAAGTGTATATGCGCTGATTGCTTCTGGTTATGCTCTGGTCTACAGTCTGCTGGATTTTTCAAACTGGGCTCATGGAGAAGTTTGTATGCTGGGCGCCTATTGCTGCTGGATGGCTGCAGTGATTCCTCATATGCCATTTGCCCTATCCTGTGTGCTTGGTATCGGCGGTGCTGCATTGGTCAGTTTGGTTAATGAAAAAGTGGCCTATCGGCGAATCCGTCATAACGGTTCTCCGAATATGTTCCTGATGATTGCAGCAATGGGACTGTCTACGACATATCAGAATCTGGCAAATGTTATTTGGGGGTCCAAGTTTAAACAGCTTCCCCGTTTTTTCAAAAAATCGACACTGAACATTAATGGTATTTTTGTAGGTACCACTGACCTGATGTGCATTGTTATCTCTCTGATCGTTTTAGTGATGCTGCTTCTCATTATCAATAAAACAAGATTTGGCTTGCATGTCCGTGCCGTAGCCTGTGCAGGCAGTACAGCCCGCATTATGGGCGTCAGAATCGATCAGGTAATCGCACTTGTTTTTGTTCTCGCCGGAGCGCTGGCAGGTCTTGCCGGGATCACTTATGGCATGAAATATAATGTTTATCCTACGATGGGAAATGTGGGCCTAAAAGCATTTATTGCTTCTGTTATCGGCGGCCTGGGTTCTGTTCCAGGAGCGATCGTCGGAGCTGTTTTGCTGGGGTTGATCGAAACAGTAGTGTCCGGTTATATCAGTTCCGGTCTTCGGGACCTGATTTCCTTTTCCCTGTTGATTTTGATCCTTTTGATTCGACCAGCCGGCCTGTTTGGTGTTGATATTCAGGAAAAGGCATAAGGAGGCGGTTATGAATTCATTTTATGAGGGTGTGATCGTAACCTGCTGTGTCAATATCATCGCTGTCTTGGGAATGTCAGTTTTGACCGGTTTTACGCGGCTCTTTTCTTTTGGAAATGCCGGTTTTATGGCTATCGGGGCTTATGCAGCTGCTATTTGTAGTGTTCAATTTCATCTGCCTTTTGTCCTGTCAATTATTATTGGTGCTGCTGCAGCAGGGATCGTTGCATATCTGCTTGGCAGTCTGACAATTCGCCTGCGCGGTGACTATTTTCTGATCAGCTGTCTCGGTTTTGGGGAATGTGTACGGGTTTTGTTCCTCTACATGCGGAATATTACCGGCGGGGCGACCGGTTATACAGGGATTCCCTTCAAAACCACCTGGATAGTGGCTTTGGTGTGCGCAATTGCCGCGTTTATCATAGCCTGGAACCTGATTCATTCCCGCTACGGGCAGGCTTTTACCGCAATTCGCGAAAATGAAGTTGCTGCGGCTGCAAATGGGATCGATGTGGTGAAATTTAAGAAAATGTCATTTATATTCAGTGCGGTTTATGCAGGTTGGGCAGGCGGACTCTATGCCCATTATCTGCGACACATTACTCCGGTGCTGTTCAACCTGCCAAAGAGTTCGGAGATGGTTATCACAACGGTACTGGGCGGACTCGGTTCCCTGACGGGCAGTGTTCTGGCGACCCTTGTGGTACAGCTGCTTCCGGAATTTTTCCGCAAATTCTCCGAATACCGTATGCTGGCCTACGGTATTGCAGTGGTCCTTGTGATCCTCCTGCGGCCGGCCGGGTTGATGGGATATATGGAGTTCCCGGATCTGATCAAAAAGCTCGGAAAGAAAAAATCAATGGGAGGTGTCTGATATGAGTCAGAACAGTAATACTCCCCTGCTGGAAATGAAAGAGGTAGAAAAACATTTTGGCGGTGTCAAGGCTATTGACCATTTTAATCTTCGTGTTATGCCCCGCGCTATTTATGGGTTGATCGGACCGAACGGGGCCGGGAAAACCACAATTTTCAATACTGTCACCGGTATTTATCATGCAGATACAGGACAGATTTTCTTTGAAGGAAAAGACATTACGAACATCAAGCCGCATGAAGCCGCAGCTCTCGGGATTGCCCGGACCTTCCAAAACATTCGATTGTTTGGCAATCTTTCCGTAAAAATGAATGTGATTATTGCCTGCAACATGCACGGTAATTATTCAATGATTGAGGCTCTTTTGCGTCTGCCGCGTTATCAAAAGGTTACGAAAGAAGTTGAAGCGAGGGCAATGGGTTTTCTGGAGTCTGTCGGGTTGACAGACAAAGCTGACGATGTAGCCAGTTCCCTGCCTTATGGTCATCAGCGAAAACTGGAAATTGCCCGAGCCATGGCGACTGATCCGAAACTTCTGCTGCTGGATGAGCCGGCTGCCGGTATGAATGAGGAAGAATCGCTTGATCTCGTTTCGTTCGTCAAAAAGCTGCATCATGATAATCCGATAACGATTCTGATGATTGAACATCATATGGATGTGGTTTCGCAGCTTTGTGAACAATGTACAGTGCTGGATTTTGGCAGAACGCTGGCACAGGGAACAGTTGAAGAAGTGAAACAGAATGAGGCTGTTGTTGCTGCCTATCTGGGAGGTGAATTATAATGAAAAAATCCGATAATGCGATTTTGAAAGTGGATCATCTCTCGGCTGCCTATGGTGGAATTCGTGCGATCGATGATATTTCATTTTATGTGAATCAAGGTGAGATCGTCGCTATGCTGGGAGCAAACGGAGCAGGAAAATCCACCCTGTTGAAATGCCTTTCCGGAGAACATAAGCGTAGTGCCGGTGATATCGTTTTTGATGAACAACCGCTTCCTTTACACTGTCATCAAATCGTAGAACGAGGTATTTCGATCGTTCCGGAAGGCAGACAAATTTTTTATAAATTGACGGTATTGGAAAATTTGATAATTGGATGCTGTCAGCGAAATGATAAAGAAGAAATTCAAAAAGACCTTGAGATGGTTTATAATTTGTTTCCCCGTCTGAAAGAGCGGAAAACACAGTTTGGCGGATTGCTTTCAGGAGGAGAACAGCAGATGCTGGCAATAGCCCGCGGTTTGATGGCCCGTCCGAAGATGCTGATGTTGGATGAACCGAGTCTTGGCCTGGCTCCGATCATTGTTAATCAGATCATGGAAAATCTGAAATCTATTGCTCAGAGCGGAACGACCATCCTGCTGGTGGAACAGAACGCGAAAAAAGCGCTGGAGCTTTGTGACAGAGCCTATGTAATGAATGTTGGCCATATTGTCATGGAAGGTTGTGGTGACGAATTGCTGGCGAATGAAAATTTAATGCAGGCATACCTTGGGTAGATATCAGGAAAAAAGTAACAGGTATAAGGTTAAAGGTAACTGTTTGAGAATAACAGGGAAGAATGGTTTCCGAGACAGCTTGACCGAGGAGATCATATTATAATAAGTCAAATTCTATGGGAGTTTGTTATATGAGAGCAGCTGTTTGGCATGGCTATAAAGATTTGCGTATAGAAGATAAACCGGTACCGGTTCCAAAACCGGGGCAGGTGCTTATCAAGGTGGATTGGGCGGGAATCTGCGGTACGGACCGTCATGAATATGAAGGTCCGAATTTTATCCCGGTAAAGAAACCGCATCGTCTGACAGGCCGCGTGGCTCCGCTGATTATCGGACATGAATTTTCCGGCCGCATCGAAGCCCTCGGGAAGGGTGTGACCGGGTGGAAAAAAGGTGACCGGGTCACTGCCAATGGCAGTCTGACCTGTGGAACCTGTGAAGCCTGTCGGAGCGGACGCTATAACATCTGTCAGAAACTGGGGTTCCTTGGTGTTGGTGACGACGGGGCCTTTGCTGAATATGTCGTAGTGGAAGCAGCAAAATTATTTGCAATTCCTGACGGTGTCGACCAGCGTGCAGCTGCCGTCGCGGAACCTCTTGCCTGCGGGATCCATGCTACCCATCTGTTAGGTGATATTGCCGGGAAAGATGTAGTCATTATCGGCCCGGGAATCATCGGGCTCAGTGCATTTTTCGGTGCAAAATATGCCGGTGCAGGCCGGATCCTTGTTTCCGGCGTGGGTGAGTATCGCAAAGAACTGATCGAGAAATACGGCGGCACTTATGTGGATGTAACACAGAATGATCTGGAAACGTGTGTTTCGGAATGGACAGACGGACGTCTTGCAGATGTGGTTTATGAGTGCCTTGGTTCGGAAAAGACACTGGATCAGGCGATTCGTATCTCCAAACCCGGTGCGAAGATCATGGTGATGGGTGTGTTTGGGAAGAAACCCGTTGTGGATATGAATACACTTCAGGAAGCGGAAAGGGTCCTTTATACATCTCAGGCACACGTGAACGAGATCGCGGAAGCACTTGAATTCATGAGAGATGGCAAAATCAATGCTGATGAACTCATCACCCGTGAAGTGACGCTGGATACATTGGTTGAAGATGGATTTGAATACCTGATTAAACACGGTCCGGAAGAGATCAAGGTGTTGATCCGCATCAGTGAATGTTAGGAGATAGGAGATAGGAGATAGAGAGTAGTTTTATTGTCAGCAGGTAATGCTCAGCCTGAACTCTGCCACTATATCCTATTTCCTAATCCCTCCTTATATAATAAAATAACATTATTGAAAGGATGTTTAACAAAATTATGCAGAGAATTCCGAGTTTCAGTATTGACCATACAAGATTGGCAAAGGGGTTGTACCTCTCCCGTGAGGATGATGATGTGAAAACATGGGATGTTCGTATCAGGGAACTGAATCATGGCGATTATCTTTCTACCGCTGTCAGCCACACCATTGAGCATCTGTTCGCGACCTATGCCCGCAACAGTGAATATAAAGACGGCATTATCTATATCGGCCCCATGGGCTGCCGTACCGGATGCTATTTCCTGACACGCGGCCTGACCGATGCCGAAGTTCTCGACTGTGTCGTGAAATCCTTCGAATTCATGGCACATTATGACGGTGAGATCCCCGGTGCTAAAGTGGAAGAATGCGGCAACTATATGGATCACGACCTGAAGGGCTGCAACGAAGAAGCAGCGAAATATTATGATGTCGTCAAAAACCTGACCCCCGCCGACATGCGCTATACGTACTATCTGGATTAATCGGATTAATTTTTTTTTGAAAAAAGGGTTGGAGAGCTGTTATTCTCTTCAACCCTTTTTGCTTGGTGGTTTCTCAGTAAATGTATTTATATGTTTCCCGGGTTATTTCATTCATGACAGTCGGCAAATGCAGTACCAGATCGCAGGTTTTCAAATTACTGTCTTCCGCCATCGGTTTGGGATGGATATGAAGGTCCCAGCCAACCAGCCAGGAAGGCACGCGATAGATCAGCCGGATCTCCTGCAAACGCATGGAGTCAATATTTTTCTCATTGAGAAGCAGCGGATTCCAATAGTCTGAAATATCAAAGGTTATCGTGTATGGCGGAACCCTATTGGTAAATTTATACGCCATTACTTGTGCTCGAATCATAGAAATTTCCCAATCTTCCTCCTCCATGATGAATGGCATCATAATTTCAGGTTTGTATTCTATTACTCGATCACGCACTTTTCCTGTAAGAACAAAACTATCGGGTGAAAGACCTTTGATGAGAAGTTCATTGAGATTCCGTAACTGCAATCGAAAAGGGGCTGTCGCAAATGCAGATTTCTGCAACTTGCGGCAGCCTTTTATTTTCAA
>CAYWGX010000135.1:0-7408 GCA_964457635.1 uncultured Leptolinea sp. | reverse complement strand
ATGAGACTTATGCAATTGGGACTCCATTCAGCATCCCGGACCAGGACACGACACTAATTGCCCAGTGGGAAGGGAACCCGACAGTCTGTTTCTACTGGAATGACGGTAGAAAAAATGACGGTACATGTCAATCGGCGTCGATAGGTCAGGTTGTTAACTTCCCTGATGTATCAACTTATAGCGGCAGCAAAAATCCCGGCAGCTTGATCGGGTGGATGGACAGAGCATCCAATCAGGGCGAAAGCGGTTACCACAAGGTCTACCAGGTAAATGAAAACTACACGGTCATCCCCAAGAGCGTTCAGTCCTTCTATGCAGTCTGGAATGAATCTTATACGGATGCATTAAAATTCGGTATTCGCCTGGATGGGAACATTCCGGAAGAACCGGGCACCTATCCGACTACCGAATATACGACAAAATATGCGAGCCAAGGCGGCAACGTGTTTGCCTATAAGGCCCTGAATAAACAGCAGTGGGTGGTTGATACCAGCTACAACATTCGGGAAATCGAGGAGAAGAATCTGTGGTATGCACCGAATGCGGTGACGGCGAACATCGCTGAGGATGCCATTCCTTCCGCGGATGAAGTCAGAATGATGATGGAAGCCGCCGGAAAATCCTTTAACCCGGAAAAACAGTTTGTGCTCTGGTATGTTATCAAATGGCAGAATAACACTTCTCCGTACACGTTCTGGCACGTGGACGGTGTGGTGCTGAACCGCGCTCCTTATGTCGGCATCAGCTACCACCAGAATCTGCCCAACGGGAATGTTTCGAATATGCCGATCGGTTTTCAGGTTCTGGAAGGGACTTATGTCCGTGTCGGCGCCGAGTCCAAAAACGGTAATGTCAAGGAACCTTATTCCCCCGGCTATTCTTTCCTCGGATGGAGCACAACGCCAGACGGTGAAGTTGAATTCCGTGGCGGAGAACGCTATGAACTTACACAGAACCTGGATCTCTATGCCATTTGGGACATGAACAGTGTCACAATTCAGGTGACGAAAGAATGGCATGAGACTGTCGGGGAAAATGAAAAGCAGTCTGTTTCTGTGAAGCTTAAAGCTGATGGTTCGTATAAAAACATTTCCTTGACGTTAGGCAGCAATAACGGTTGGAGCGCTTCGGTTTCTGTTCCGAAATATAATGATGACGGAGAGCAGATCAACTACAGTTGGGAAGAAGTCATTCCGACAAATGCCAGGTTTGTCCAGAAAGAGGGCGGATATAACGATGATGCATTAATGGATGCATCCGGAAATGTGCTGTGTGCTGCCGGATTTGGCTGCAATGTCACGATTACCAATACCCGCAAGATTCTTCCGCTTACCATCACTGCGGCTGATCTTGAATGGACTTATGATGGGGAATCGCATGACGGAAACAATCCGCCCAATGGTAAGGATGGTCAACCGATAGCGAAATATTCAATTACATCCGGGGCTTTAGAGCCTGGTCATGAAATAACCGTCACTCTCAAGGGCAGTGTTAAGGATGTTGCTGACGGTACGATGAGCAATGAAATAGACTCAATTGTTATCAAAGACTCCGCTGGCCTTGAAGTTACCGATTGGTATAAAATTACACCGGTGTCAGGTACCCTGAAAATCAACCCGGCACCGGTCACGGTCACTGCCCCGGTCCTGACCAAAGTTTATGGTCAGGATAATTCCGCCGCTGTCCCCGTGGAACCGGGAAAACTCACCGCGAAGACCATTGTGGGCCTGGTCACCGGGGAGACGGAAGCGGCGATCCCGCATGTAATGTCCTATGAGACCGAAAAGGATGTCCTCCGCACCTACAGCGGAACAACTTACACAGATACCCCGTACCCGATCACGTTCACGGTTGGTGACCGCCGCATTACTGAGCCCATGATGGAACCGATCATTCAGGGTAACTATGCCGTAACATATATTCCCGGTTCACTTACAATCACGCCGAAACAGGTCACGGTAACCGCTGTTGCTGCGTCGAAGATCTACGGTGATGATGATCGGACATGGAGCGCCACTGTTTCCGGTACGCTGGAGGGAGAATCCGTTGATTACACCATTACCCGTTCTGAAACCGACCATGAGAACACCGGCCGGGTAAGACAGGGGGACGACAGCTATTCTGATCCGGTACCGCATGATGATGTGATCATCCCCTCCGGTGATGCACATCAGGGCGGGCAATATAATAGCAACTATGATGTTGAATACATCCCGGCTGACCTGACCATTACCCCGCGACCGCTCACCATCACTGCCAACAGCGGGGAAAAGAAGTACGACGGTAAACCGCTTACTGCTAACGTGAACGAGACTGACGGCAAACAATATACGGTTAATGAAACTAAAACTGGTACAGGTTTGGCATTCAAGGATTCACTCTCGGGTGTGACGGTGGACGGCAGCGCGATCTTTGTGACAAATCCTGCCGTACCCAGCAAAGCCTCCGGTGGTGTGCTCACGAGTGAGACCGGTGCGGATGTTACGGCGAACTATGACATAACCTACGTTGATGGTGCGCTTACAGTCAATCAGCGCTATCTGGCATTCCGTGCGAATGACGGACAGAAGGTCTACGACGGAACCCCGCTGCGGGTCAATGAATACACACTCGGGAAGCTGATAGAGAATTCCAATGAGAAAACCGGCAATACGCTTGCGGACGGCGATAAACTCTCTGCTTACAAAATTGACGGTGAACAGCTGGTGGTCGGTGAACATATCAATGAAGCAGTCAGGAACAGTGTGAGGATCACGCGTGATGGTACTGATGTTACCTCGAACTATAATATCGAATATTTCGATGGTTTGCTCAAGGTGACCGGTGAACCTGCCGTGATCATCCGTGCTGCCAGCGGTACCTGGCTCTATGACGGCGCTGCACACAGTGATGATGGTTATACCGTGGAAGGCTTGATGGGCGAGGACTCCATCGCGGAGCTTACCGTCAGCGGTGAGCAGCTGGAAGCCGGGACTTCTCCCAATGTGCCTTCCGCGGTGAAGATCGTCAACAGTGCCGGTACTAATGTGACTTCTACCTATGGCATTAGCTATGAAAACGGTACGCTTAAGGTCATCCGACGTCCGATCGCTATCCGTGCAGCCTCCGATGAGAAGCCTTATGACGGGACCTCGCTGAGAAATTCGAACTACAGCCTCGAAAGCCGCCTGGAAGACGGCAGCACGCTGGCTCCGGGGCAGACGATCCAGTCGGTTAAAGTTGAGGGAAGCCGCATTTCCCGGGGTATCTCCGACAATACGGCCTCAGCAGTTGTCATCCTTGACAGGAACCGTGATCCCGTTGATGTCGAAAAGAACTATGACGTTCAGTATCTCATCGGAAAGCTGGAGGTGAAGCCCCTTCCGGTGGTTGTGACGGCCAACAACTTCAGCAAGGAATTCGGGCTCAATGACCCCGTCTTCACTGCCGTTGTCAGCGGTACGCTCCCGGGCGAGGAAGGCCTGATCAGCTATGAACTCACCCGTGAACCCGGTGAGGAACCGGATGAATACGTCATTACTGCCGAAGGTGCTGCCTTCCAGGGCAACTATGATGTGACTTACAACCCGGGCAAGCTGACCATCTTATGGAATCCCACGGCCTATAGTGTCTCCAAGGTCTGGGCGGATGACAACAACCGCGACGGACTTCGCCCGGTCTCCCTGCTGGTGACGCTCGCCGGATCCGATGGCTCTGTGCGCTCCCGCCGCCTGAATGAGGCTAACGGCTGGTCCGCGGTCATCAGTGATCTGCCGCTCTATTCCGGCGGCAGGCCGATCAGCTACAGCTGGACGGAAGAAAATGTGGAAGGCTACACCGGTACTTCTGTGGTAAATGCTAATGCCACTGTCTTTACCAACACGCATGAGATCGCCCGGACCTCGGCCTCCGTGACCAAGATCTGGGACGACAAGGACAATGCCGCGGGCTCTCGTCCTGCTTCCCTCGGTGTGGCGCTGCGCGGCAACGGCACTAACGTACTGGGAATTTCCCTGAACGAGGAGAACAACTGGAGCACAACCGTCAGTAACCTGCCGATGAACGAAAACGGCAGAACGATCGAATATATCTGGTACGAGCGGACCGTGAGCGGCGGCTACTATGCCGTGAGTTCCACTACCTCGGGCGGGAACACCACCCTGGTGAACTCCAATCTCTATAACCTCACCATCCACTACCACTATGTGGATGGCAGCGAGGCCCATGAGGACTATAAGGATCGCCTGCCGGCCGGCGGCACCTTCGTGATCGATTCGCCGGAACTGCAGGGCTATACCGCCAGTCAGGCCGCTGTTGTGGGTATGATGCCCGCTCGTGATCTGGTGATTACTGTCATCTACACAGCGGAAGGTCAGACGGTCGTCACACCGACGCCGATCGTCCCGACTCCTGTCCCGACGGCACAGCCTGAACAGCCGCAGGAGAACCAGAAGGAAGTCCCGCAGCCGCGTACCGAGGTCGTCGCAGATGAAGAGCATCCGGTCGTCGTCCCGGTTCCCACCCGCCTGGTGGATATCGATGACCTCCGGACCGCGTTGGGTCTCGGTGAGGTGATCATCTCTAACCACGGCTTCGCAATCGAATAACAAGTATGGAAAGGTAGGAGTCAGATCCCGTCAGGGGTCTGATTCCTCACACAAAGCACAACGGGGACGGTTTTTCTGCTGCCGCGCAGCCGGCACTGAAGAAGCGTCCCCTTGTGCGTTTATTTCTTTATATATCTCTGCACACATGGACTGCATTTCTGTGCCGTTACCAAGGTGAAAGGTGAAGGGTGAAAGTTGAAAATGATGTGTCACTTCGCGACGGGTTCGATGTTTTTTCGGATAAGAATTGTGATGGGTCTGCCTGTGTTTCAAAACCGGAAATCTCTATCTAACGCGTGCAGCGGCAATAAACCTTCACCCTTCAACTTTCAACTTTCAATTTACAATTGGGACTCGTGGGCAATTCGGGAAAGTTGGCTGCAAAAAGCACGCGAATCCAGCCTGACCGTGCCTCAATGCGTATCAGTCGGGCAGTGTGCCTGCCTCAGATGCAAAGTCCTAACCGATGGTCTCCTGAGGCACGGCAATGCAGTCTTCGAGTGCGATATTATTGATTTGGAGTAAAATTAAAAGCGGAGGTGCTGCGATGAAAACATTATGCTTTGGATCACTGAATATCGATAACGTCTACACCGTTCCGCATTTCGTCGCCCGGGGTGAGACACTGGCTGCGGAGGAATTGAACATCTTCAGCGGAGGAAAGGGCTTGAACCAATCCATCGCCCTCGCCCGGGCCGGACTGGAGGTCTTCCATGCCGGCGCGATCGGTCCGGACGGGCAGTTCCTGCTGGATGAACTCACTTCCGCCGGGGTCGACACCCGTTTTACCGTGATGCTTCCCGATACCAAAACCGGGCACGCCATCATCCAGAAGGGCCCGGACGGGGACAATTGCATCCTGCTCTTCGGCGGTGCCAATCAGCGTATCACCCGGGAACATATCGAGCGGACACTGGAAAAATTCAGCGCGGGCGACCTGCTGGTGGTGCAGAACGAAATCTGTGAGCTCGCGTATCTGGTCAGTGCGGCAAAAGTCCGAGGCATGATAACCGCGCTAAATCCCTCGCCGATGGAGCGCTCCCTGCTGCCGCTGCTCCCTCAGGTGGATTACCTGATCCTCAACGAGATCGAAGCAGCCCAATTTCTCGGGCTTTCACAACCCGGGGATCCGGAGGAAATGATTTCGGAGCTGATCCGGCGCTTCCCCGCGGTGACTGTTGCCCTGACGCTGGGTGATGAGGGCTCTCTCTTCGCACGCGGGACGGAGCGCATTTGGCAGGAAGCGATCCCCGTGCAGGCGGTGGATACGACTGCCGCAGGCGATACCTTCACCGGCTATCTGCTGGCGGGCCTGATGTCCGGGGACGATCCCCGCGCTGCGATGCGCTATGCCGCCACCGCCGCTGCCATCGCCGTCACCCGTCCCGGTGCCGCCCCCTCGATCCCGGCGAGAGAAAATGTGATTGGTGTAATGAAGAAGGAAGAATGAAGAAGGAAGATCAATAAGGATCTTGGGCACCGCAGTCACAGACCGGTTTTTATAATTACCTGCATTTTAGAGGAAATTTAACATACATTTCAGAGCGAAATTGACATGCAAATCAGAGGAATTTTGATTTGCGTGTCAGAGGCTGTCGGATAATATTATCAGAGCATGAGTTGATCGAGGTGGGCTGATGATGGACAGATCTTTGAATATTAGGAATGGATCCCGTTGGTCATATATGTGACAAATGTAAAGCAGCATTTATACATTCTTCATATAAATTCAGCTTATAATCTATATTAATGTAGAATAAGCACTATAGATTTGTGACGGGTTATGAGGTAAACAATGGCTGAAAAAAAAATAACAGGGGTTGATGTGGCAAGATATTTCCTGTCAAAGGACCCTCAGAGAGAGATTTTCAATACAAACAGCATATTGGTACGAGAAAACCGCAGATTTTATGAAGGAAATGCTCGTCTGAACAAATATCTGCATTTGGCTCAAAACTTATGGATTGCCAAAACAGGTGAAAAACTGTTCGTTGACGATTTATTTGCCTTTGATAATGGCGGAATCGTTCGAGATGTCTTAGATCATTATGCAGTAATGGTTCACCAAAATACAATTCCGGAATTACCGGATTCAGTAAAAGAATTTCTTGATAAGTTTTACCGAGCTTTCAAAAATGCGGATATTGATGAGCTGATTGAACTGTCGCATGAAGACAGCGAATGGCAGTCAAAACATAAAGGATATTATATACCGGATCAACGTATGGATTCGTTGGCTCATGTCGATGAATATCGGGAGCAATATGCAGATATGCTGACCGTAATGGAGCTCATGTCGTAATGGACAAACTCGATTTAGAAGTTGGTCAGGTTCTCTGGTTGATCATTCGATTCAATAATAACGGAAATGTATCGAACCGGCAGCATCTATACCTGATTATGGATATAAATGAAGAGTTCAATTATATAGAGATTGCTCAGTTGGATTCCGTTGAAGGAAAAGAATTCAAAGCAATGTATAAATCAAATCATCTGATATTGAATCAAAAACCTCAGGAATCTGTTATTGATAGAAATGTTTTTCTTCAGATGGATAATACATTTCGAGTTGAATTGTGCCCTGAAATTATGCGGTTTCGAAAGTTAAAAGGAAAGTTGAGCGAGGCGAAGAGAATCAAAGCGATTGAGGAATATTTCTCCTATCGTGAGAAAAATATCATTTCTGAAAACAAAAATGTATATATGAGTCGGGAGGAATTATTGTTTTTGAACAGACCGACATATTAGGGATGCACTGACTCCAGGGACACAACGGGCAGTTCCCACCTGCCCCGTAAGGTGCGGGCTTCGCCCGATAGATG
>CAYWGX010000134.1:0-7443 GCA_964457635.1 uncultured Leptolinea sp. | reverse complement strand
CGTTCAATTCACCGGACTTTTCCTTACGATGGATCACATCCACCTGGCTGACACGGTACGGCAGTTCCCGGTAAGAGCGGGAAGTTCTGCGGTAGACGTTGATAGCATTCGGGCAGTTCATCGGTTTTGCGGCATAGGTCGCAGGGCTTTCGTCATCATAAACACGTTTGCCTTCTTCATCGACCTCATAGCCCGGGACCAGGAACATATTGTTGCGGTAATGTCCCCAGTGACCGGAGGTCACCCACAGCTGTTTGTTATTGATGACCGGAGCAGAGACCTCCTGATAGTCATGCTCAATATGGACGGAGCGCCAGTAGTCGAGCAGGGCATTATAAAGCTTCCAGCCGCGCGGCAGCCAGTAGGGCATACCCGGGGCGGATTCGTCGAACATGAACAGGTCCAGCTGCGGTCCGAGTTTCTTGTGGTCGCGTTCCTGGGCTTCCTTGATGAGCTTCAGATGGTCGGCCAGGTCCTTCTTGTTCTCGTAGGCGTAGACATAAATACGCTGGAGCTGGTCCCGGTGTTCGTCACCGCGCCAGTAAGCACCGGAAACGGACTTGATCTGGAAGGCAGCACCGAGGAGTTCCTGAGAATTGCTGATGTGCGGACCGCGGCAGAGGTCGAAGAAGCTGTCACCGGTGAAGTAGACGGTGATCTTTGCATCTTCCGGAAGGTCATTGATCAGTTCGACCTTGAATTTCTGGTCTGCGAACAGATCCAGTGCATCCGCCCGGGAGTATTCCTGCACGCGCCAGTCCTCTTTGCGCTTGAGGATCTCGTGCATCTTCGCCTCGATCACCGGATAGTCATCCTGGTTCAGGTTCCGCGGCAGCAGAAAGTCATAGTAAAAACCGTCCGCAATCTGCGGGCCGATGGCGATCTGAACATTTTCCTTGCCGAAAATTTCCATCACCGCGTCCGCCAGCACATGGGCGAGCGAATGGCGGTAAACGCTTGAATAATATTCCTTGTACTCTTCCTTGTTCATCAAAAACTCCTCTTTCACAAAAAAACTGCCTCGTCCTGAGGCAGTTTCCTGTTATTTTTTTATGCTGATCCTGCCTCACATGCTGAACAGACCACCTGTAGTGGTCGTTTCAGTAGTAGTGGCAGTGAGTCCATAAATCATCGCTTTATTTTACTCCATCCATACTTTATCACCAGTTAAAAAGTTTGTCAACCGCAACCGGAGTTTTTATGATGTTGTTTTTCTGTTTGAATAAAAAAAGAAGTTTTTTATATTCCGGTTGATTTCCGCCCAGAAAACGAGGTGTAGAGGTAATCTAATCTGTAAAGCATTAATTTATATCATAATAAAACGATCATCATATGTAGTCAATTAGTTTCAGCATTTTGATATGAATTCTGCTAATAACCTATTATCAATCGTTAGGCTTATAAATCTTTGTCTAATATTGAGAATATATTAGAAAGCTACTTGTCATAATTTTTTGGAGTCATCCCATTTGCAAAACACATATTTCTATAACAATTCCTGCACAAATGAGTATGCACAATATAGTTCATATTAGTTCGATCTGAAAAGGATCTGTGACAATATCCACATTGTTCCGTTCTTGATGATGAACTCGTTCCACAAGATGCTATACACAACACAATGCAAACTATCATCAAAACAAGAACTGCTTTTGAGATGCATCTCATTATTTTGTTAGTTTTCATTTTATTGCTCCTTTTTGTGTTTATTTAATTGTTAAATATTCTTTCTAAAGCAGATGTATCTTTAAGACATGTAAAAGAAAAAATTGAGCCAGGACATGTTTCAAATGAACAAATTACACCATCATTTGTGGTGATAAAATATCGTGTTTTATCATCAGTGGGAAAAATCTGATTTTCCAAGTTTTCTTCATCAAGCCCTGTTTCAAGTCCCATTAATACTAAAGATGCCAGACCAGCATCAAATACAAATGAAAAATCATTTTCATTGTATTTATATTTCCCATCGAATCCGCATATTTCATTACCAAGTTGCATATCAATTGATAAAACTTGTAATGTGTTATTATCAAACATACACATTACATCTGTAAGACCTTCTTTTTTCTCTTCATTTAAAAAACTACGATCCAATCTATATAAACCTCCTTCAAATGGCATAAACATTGGAGCTATTGCTTCAACTTCTTCTTTGGTTTTTCCATAATAATAATTCCAAAGATTTCCACTATGAAGTGAGCCTCCAATTTTTTCATTTGTTTCCATTGTCACTATATCCGTTTGTAAGTTTGCAGTTACTTTTGTTGGAAAATTCATATGTGGAATATATAAAATTATTCCTGTAATTACAAAAAAAATCAGAAAAAGACAAACAATAATCCCAGTTGTGTATTTATAATTTTTCATTTTTTCTCCTTTTTTTCAATTTTTTAAACACTAAAAAACAGTGGCAATTCATTTGTTTCCTGTACACATAAAACCTATAAAAGATCTGGGACAAAGATCAAAAGAACATTTTGCACCTGGTAAATCTGTAGATGTCATGTAAGCATTACCATAATTTCCATAATCGTATTCATCATATGTCCAAGAATTAAGATTATCAAGATTAAAACCCATCCATGTCGCGAAACGCTTTGCAGAATATCTTGTCATATCTTTTAATTTTTCACTGCAAGCAGAACTATTTCTTGAAAAATTCATAATAGATATATCAAGTAAACATACTTTTCCATTTTCAAATCCACCAACAAGTCCAATTGTTGCATCATCTTCTTCATATGTATCCAATAAAACATAATCATCTCCCCATTCTTCATACATCGGAGCGATTTTTCTAACTTCGCTTTCTGTTTTTCCAAAATATGTTTTCCAAAGATTCCCATATGAAATAGTTCCTCTTGAATAAGTCCGACTTGGATTATTGGAATGTGTTATGTTTTTTATAGGTAAATTGGATTTTGGAATCCATAAGGCAAAAAGAACAATGATACAAATATACAATGCAATAATAACAAAAATCAAAGCATCATAATTTTTTGTTTTTAATTTCTTCTTTTCATTTGCATTATTCATATAAAAAGAACCTACTTTAAAACAAAAAAAGTGTGCAGCACGGAGCCGCACACGAAAAGCGCTCAGCTCCATTGCTGCGACACAATTTTTTTCTGACCTTTTACCAAGATGCGAAAAAGGAGCCTGCGTTTTTGCCAGATGACAAAACGCAGCTTGGTAAAATGTCAAATTAGCGAACGCTCGCCAATAGTAAATTGTGTCGCAACTGTGATTATATCATATTTAGGATAAAGTAGATCATAAACAAAAACCACAAGAGATTTTCAATATAATTCTGCAAAAGAATAAACTTGCAGAATTATATTGAAATACCTTCTTTTCCATGTTATACTAAACCTGATAAATATAGAGGTAAACATAATGTCTCTTTCTCTTTCTTCGACCGATCATTTTCTTACCGTTTCAGAATTGCTGAACCGTGGTTTTTCCTATTACAGGATCAATCGGCTTGTGGAAGAAGGAAAACTGAGAAAACTTAATAAAAAGGTTTATGAGAATCTGAATTTTAAGGGTGATGATTCTGATTTTGCCACAGCGGCTGCTTATGCGCCGAAAGGTGTTTTCTGCATGATGACAGCAGCCCGTTACTACGGACTTACAACTTTTCTTCCGGATGCTGTTGACCTTGCAATCGAAAGGAGCATGAAGATTTCCACACTTCCGGAATGGCCTGCCCTTCACATCTGGTATTTCCCGAAATCCCGATATGAACAGGGGGTGACTTTGGTCACTGACGGTACGGGAGCTTACCGGATGTATAACATGGAAAAAACGGTTATTGATATCATTTACTACCGGGACAAGGTCGGTATCGAAGAAACAAAAGAAATCCTGAAAAACTACCTGGCACGACAGAACAGGAATCTAGTCTCTCTTCACCGATACGCACAGGAACTTGGATGCGGGAAAATCCTACGCACCTATCTGGAGGTACTTCTGTGAGTAATGTTGCTTCAATTAAAGACCGGCTCAAAAACCGGAGTCAAGAAACAAACAAAACAATGCAGGAACTTCTGACAGCCTATGGGTTGGAAAGAACGATCTACAGACTATCCATTTCCAAATACAGAGAAAATTTCATTCTGAAAGGCGGGATATTTCTGTATGCAGTTTTTGATGGAAATTTTTCAAGAGCAACCACAGATATCGACTTCCTTGCTCAAAAAATCAGCAATGATGTTGGGAATATGAAGGAAGTTTTTGCCGAAATTTTTTCATTGGAAACGGATGATCCGCTTCGCTTTGATTTGAATACTTTGGAGGCAAAAACAATTACAGAGTTTAAGGAATATCATGGTGTGAATATCTCCATCATGTCATTTCTCGACCGAACGAGAATTCCTGTTTCTATTGACATCGGATTCGGAGATATAATTTACCCTAATAGTGCAGAAATGAAATTTCCGGTTGTTCTCAGTGATGAACCACCGCATATTTTTGCATATTCTCTATATTCATCTGTTGCGGAAAAGTTTGAAGCTGTTGTTTCTCTGGCATATGACAATTCACGATTCAAGGATTATTATGATCTCTATGTTTTGGCTGCAGCACATGAATTCGATGGCAAAGAGCTTACTGAAGCAGTAAAAGAAACCTTTGAAAATCGTCATACCCCAATTTCCGAAATCGCTGCATTTGAGGATGGTTTTGCCGAGGATCCGCTCCGACAATCGAGGTGGAAATCATTTGTGAAGAAGAAAAGAGCGATGATGCCTCTTACCTTTGGCGAAACAATAAACATGATCCAAAAATTTATGGGACCTGTGGCAGATGCTGTCAAAACCGGTAAAGAATTTGGGAAAACATGGGATCCTGAAAAACAGGTATGGTATCAGAAAGAAGAGCTCGCTGAGACATCTTGTCCGGCTCTTTCTTAGTTAAAAGTTTACGGGTCAGCAAACAGGTAATCTCGCTGACCCGAAAACTTTAACTTTTTAGCTTTTCGGCATAACTTCAGCCTGAGTACGTTTTCTGTACAAACCTCCGCTGCTGTCTGCCTTTCTATCACACGAAGGTGGGTGTCCTGCATCATCCGTGACCGAAATAAATATCCCTGTGAAGTCAGAATATGAAAATTCGGTCAGGCGCGGAAGGACATCGCCACCCAGTCTTTGACCTGCATGCGTTTGAGGAAGGTGAGGCCTTTGGACTCGGCCATCTTTCTCACCTTTTCTTCCTGGTCTTCCAGGATCCCGCTGAGCACGAGAATGCCGCCCGGGTCGACCAGCTCTGCCATGCCCACGTCGAAAAGCATCAGCAGGATGGGAGCGAGAATGTTTGCAAGGACCAGCGGCGCATGGTTGATGCTGCATTCATTCTTCAAAATCTCGGCAACCGAGCCCTGATAAAACTCACACTTATCCAGCACATCATTGCGGCGGGCATTTTCGGTGCTGTTCTTCATAGATTCCGGGTCGATGTCCACACCCAGGGCATGTTTGGCGCCCAGCAGGATGGAACCGATGGACAAAATACCGGAACCGCAGCCCACATCGATCACATCGATCCCCGGCTGCACATTTTCTTCCGCCAATGCCAGGCACAGCTGCGTTGTCGGATGGGTGCCGGTACCGAAAGCCATGGAAGGATCGATCTTCACCGCGATGCGGTCCGGGTCGGACTGTTCCACCCATGCGGGCAGGATCAGCATCTTCTTGCCGATCAGGATCGGGCGGTAGAATTTCTTCCAGGAGGACATCCAGTCCTGGTCTTCGATCACCTTGAATTCCGGTTCGGGAATTTCGGAGATGAAACCGAGATGCCAGAGTGCCTGGCTGATCTGGGATTTCTTTTCTTCGATCTCGTCATCCATCGGCAGATAGCCGTAAACATGGCAGGGCCCGAAGGGGGTACCAATATCTTCCGCATCGTTATAGTCCATCCCGCGTTCCACAACGACGCCATTTTCCGCAAAACGGGAAAGCACCTCGGAAGCCGCTTCTGCGATCTCCGCATCCACCGTCAAACTGACCTCCAGCCAGCTCTTATTATTGTTCTGATCCGAATCCATTTCCACCTTCTTTAAAATCAGAAATCAGAAATCGGAAATCAGATGAAGACACCTGAAACCCGACACCTGACACCTGAAACCTGAAACCTGATTTTATTCCCCACTGAGAACATCCTTCAGCCGATCCCAGAAGCTCGTCTTCCCGCCGACGGCAGTATCCGTCCCGAGAGAGACCGACAGTTTCTCAAACAGCGAGCGCTGTTCATCCGTCAGATTGGTGGGTGTGACCACATCCACGATCACTTTCTCATCTCCGCGGGAACCGCCGCGCAGTGCAGGGACACCCTTGCCCTTCATGGTGATGATCTTGCCGGGCTGGGTACCGGCAGGGATGCGGATCTTTTCCTTCCCGTCGACAGTCGGGACGTCGATCTCAGCACCCAGGGCAGCCTGAGCAACATTGATCTTCAGATCCAGATGGATGTCATTTTCATAACGGCGGAAGAAAGGATGATCCGCGACCGAGACCTCGATGTAAAGATCGCCGTTGGGTCCGTTATTGGATCCCGGCTGACCTTCCCCGGACATGCGGATGCGGGTCCCGTTATCCACACCGGCAGGGACTGCCACGACTTTCTTGACCGTTTTGCGTTCGATTCCCCGTCCGTGACACTGGGTGCAGGGAGTCGGGATGGTCTCACCGGTACCGCTGCAGGTGGGACAGGTAGTGACCTGAACCATGGAACCAAACATGGTCTGCCGGGTGGTCCGAACTTCTCCGGTACCGTTACAAGTCTTGCATTTCACCTTCTGGGTGCCGGGCTCCGCACCGGAACCGCTGCAGCGGGTGCATTTCTCGTCCCGGCTGAAGCTGATTTCTTTGTCCGCACCGAAAACGGCCTCTTCGAACTTCAGTTTCACGTTGGTCTGCAGGTCGGCACCGCGGCGGGGTGCATTGCGGCGTGCGCCGGAATTCCGGCTGCCGCCGAATCCGCCAAAACCGCCGAATCCGAACAGATCGCCCAGAATTTCAGAGAAATCGATGTTAGTATAGTCAAATCCTGCACCGCCCATGCCGCTGACACCGGCTTTCCCATAGCGGTCATACGCAGCACGTTTTTCCGGGTCGGAAAGCACCTGATAGGCTTCGTTGATCTCTTTAAAACGTTCCTCCGCACCGGGTTCATGGTTGACATCCGGATGATATTTGCGGACCAGCTGACGGAAGGCGTTCTTCAGCTGCTCATCCGTAACATCCTTGCTGACCCCTAAAATCTCATAATAATCACGTTCTTCTGCCATGTATAAAAAAAATCTCCGATTTTTTTAGTTGGTAGTTATTAGTTGGCAGTTGTTAGTCAATCTACAGTACTTTGAACATTTTAGGAATCGCTGATTAATGTGCCAACGGGGCCGGTTGCCTGTAGTCACCGTATGGTGACGGAAGGAACCGT
>CAYWGX010000133.1:0-7444 GCA_964457635.1 uncultured Leptolinea sp. | reverse complement strand
TCTTCGTCTTTGGTGTCGCTGTCATCGGCAGCCAGACGGCCGGCAGCAGCGGCGTTGGTGTCGGCAGAGAATTCGACGGAAACGGTTTCACCGCCGTCGCGCATCATCTTGCCTTCGATAGCTGCATCAGCGATCTTGCCGACCACGAGCTTGATGGCGCGGATGGCATCGTCGTTGGAGGGGATCACATAATCCACGTTGCGGGGATCGCAGTTGGTGTCGACCATGGCGATTACCGGGATACCCTTCAGGTTTGCTTCATGGATGGCGGTGGCTTCGCGCATGACGTCGATGACGAAGATCAGGCCCGGCAGTTCCTTCATGTTGCGGACGCCGGAAAGGCGCAGCTGCAGACGGGCGATGTCACGTTCAACGATCAAGCCTTCTTTTTTGGTCAGTTTCTTGATGTCACCGGTGTCGCGCAGTTTTTCCAGGCGTTCCAGTTCATTGATACGCTGAGCGATGGTGGCCCAGTTGGTGAGCATGCCGCCCAGCCAGCGTTCGGTCACGTAGGGCATACCGCAGCGAATCGCTTCATCGCGGATGGTTTCCTGAGCCTGGCGCTTGGTGCCGACAAACATGATGTCTTTTCCGGCAGCCACTGTGTCGCGGACGAGTGCGTAAGCCGTGTTCAGGCTCTTCGCGGTCTGCTGCAGGTCGATGATATGGATCCCGTTGCGTTCGGTGAAGATATACGGCTTCATCCCCGGGTTCCATTTGTTCGTGCGATGGCCAAAGTGCACACCGCTTTCCAGTAACGCTTTCATGGAAATAACGTTAGTCATAGAAAGTAAAACTCCTTTGCGTTTTGTTCCTCCGCCTTTCTCACATCGCCGCGGAACTGCCGAATCGCCGGCAGCACGCCCGTGACGATCAAAAGACGTGCGGTTTTTTAACAGATGATATTCTACCACAAGTCTTGAGAAATCAGAAATAAGAAATCAGAAATCAGAAATAATTTATGACATCGGGAAGGTTACTCACAATGCTGCAGGGGAATTGCCGCGAAGGGATCATTTCGTCCACGGGTTCTCTGTCCTGATAAGGAAACCATATGGCATATTGTTGGACATTTCAATCGCTTTTATACGATATAATTAACGACTGACAGAGGCTGATGACATATGAAGGAACACGCGAAGCTGTGGATTTATTATCTCGTTATTTTCCTGCTGACTGCAGGGACGATGCTGCTGTTTTCCTCCAACACCAGTCCGCTTTATCCGAACCGTTATGGCGTGGACGCAGCCTTTTTCCGCTTTGTGGGGTTGATGATCCGCCGGGGAAAGACGCTTTACACCGAGATTTGGGATAACAAGGGTCCGGTCCTGTTTTTTCTGCAGGCGCTCGGCACCCTCAGGGGCACGAAAAATGCCGATGTGACGCTCACCTTCCTGATGCAGACGGCGGGCCTGCTGCTGACCGTTCTGTTCCTTTTTCATGCGAAGCTGGCCGCGGACACCCGGAAAAGTGCCTCCTTTTTCTCTGTTTTTCCGCTCCTTTGCGGGATCGCGGTGTTCTGCCGGCAGATGGAAGGCGGCAACCTTTGCGAGGAGTGGTGCCTGCCCATGCTCGGGTGCAGTCTGTACCTGCTGGTGAAATATGCTGCCGATGTTGCCGACCGGCCGCTGCATCCGCGCCGCTATGCTTTTGTTCACGGGGTCTGCCTGGCGCTGGTCTTCTTTATCCGTGCCAACAACATCTTCACGATCTGCGCGGGACTGGCTGTTGTGGGGCTTTACCTGATCAGCCGGCGAAAATGGCAGAACCTGCTGGAAAACATTCTCTTTGGTCTGCTGGGGATCGCTGTCGTTACTGTCCCGATCGTTCTCTATTTTCTTGCAAAGAATGCTCTCGGCGAGATGTTTTATTCCACCTTTCTTTACAATTTCAAATATTCCGCCCGCCGCTCCCATGAGACCTTTACCGGAATGGAATTTGTCAACCGCTTTCTGCCCATCGGTATCTCGATCCTGATCATCTTCATCCACATCCTGCGGGAACGCTGCTTGCGGCTGCTGGATGGCATGGTGCTGTTCATTGCCGCTGTCATGGCCGTGTCCCTGTGGCAGGTGAACCAGTTCCTGCATTATTTTGTGATCTATGTACCGGTCCTGCTGCTGGTGCTGCTGCTTTATGTGGATTTTCCGAAGGTTCCGGAGATGCTGCTTGCCCTGGCTTTGCTGGTTTATTTCGTTTCAGCCGATATTCCGCTGCTCTCCGGATTGCCGGAGGCTTCTTCGGAACCGGATCAGTTTGCCTTCGCGGCTTCCATCCCGGAGGAGGAGAAAGACCCTGCCATGGTTCTTTATGCCACTCCTGCAGTCTATCTCAACAGCGGGCTGATCCCCTGTTCCCGCTATGCGGCTTATCATTTCGGTCATTTCCCCATCGAGCCGGCCATGAAGGCAGAGTTCCTGGAAGATATGCGGGAGCGTGAACCGAACTGGATCGTCTACCTCAGCGGCTACGAGGGGATCATCGCAGAGGTGAAGGAAATGCTTGATGCCGACTACGAAAAGGTCCATGAGGAATACGGTCTGGCATATTACCGGCTGAAAACCCTTCCGTAATCCATTTCTTCTTTCATTTTCGCAATTCTGCCGCTTTCATTCCGGTTCCGCATACGGATCTTCGGGGAGGAAGAACTCGCCCCAGGGCGGGCAGCGGACTTCGGCTGAAATCTCCGGTACCCGGTAGTACAGGGCGGTGCCGATGTTGAAATCGTCCCGCGGGTCCGGGGTGATGTCATCCTTCGAACTGCCCGGGGAGGGCAGGGAACAGGTCACCATGGGCGTTTCGCTGTCTGCTGTCAGCTGCAGCAGTCTGTCCCGGATGATCCAGCTGCCCCGGATGGTGCGCAGTTCACCGATGTTTTCACTGTAGAATTCGTTCACCACGATCATGAAGAGTAGTGCGCAGAGCAGCAGCTTGACCCGGTCGCTATGACTTTCTTCTCCCGGGCAGAAAAATGAACCGAGCAGAACACAGACCAGTGCCATGGCTGTGAAATACCAGCAGATGCCGACGGTGATCACCCGGGGCGGCATATAGTCGACCATGGTGTTGATCATCAGAACGCCATGGGCGATGACCGTCAGCAGCACGGCGAGGATTAGCAGCCGGATCCTTGTCCGCTTTTCGAATCTCATCTGTGTGCCGCTGAGGAAGGCGGTCAGGAGAAAGAGGATCAGCGTCGGCGCTTTGACAAAAGTATAACCCTGCAGCCCGTGAAAAGCCCAGTCAAAAATTCCCTTCAGGCGTGCTGACAGTCCCGCTGCGGAAAAATCCGCAGCCTCTCCTTCGATATGACCGCTGGTCCCTGAAAAATCGAGGCTGGCGCTGGTGGTAAAGATCAGAACGCAGCAGAGCAGAACTACGCCGATGAGGATGAGCACCCGGCTGTTCCACTTTCCGCTGCGGATGCGCAGCCATAGCAGCAGGAGTACGAGAAAGGCTGCCAGCGATGCGGTACAGAGCTCCGAACAGCCGCAGGTCAGGAAGCAGCTCAGGCAGGGCAGGATCATCCTGCTGCTGCGGAGAGATGCTGCTTCAGCCGCGTTCCATGCCAGCGCGATACTCAGGACGCACAGGGAAACCCCGAGACCGTAGATCATGGTCCCCGAACCCCAGAACCAGAACTCAAAGATATTGGAGGACAGCAGCACATATGCCAGTGCCAGCCCGAAACCCATCACAAAAGCCCGGAGACGCATTCCCGGAGCGGTTTCTTTCAGCCCGGTTTGAGCCTTCAGCAGGCGGGCGCAGAGCATGCCTGTCCCGGCGGTCAGCAGGATCAGGTTCAGGAAGAGGAAGATGTTGATATAAGGGATGCTCGGCAGCAGGGCATGCAGCGAGCGCAGTCCCCAGCCGGTATAGCGGCCGTTGTAGCGTTGGATCTCAAAAAACATGGAGCCGGGAAAGCCATATTGACGGGCGTCAGCAATCTCCCAGTAATCATCCCGGCGCAGGACCTGATTGGCACAGATGATGAGCAGCTGACCGGCGGGTACCGCCAGCATCAGCAGGAGCATCACATCGGCAGCGTATCGAAATTCAGGCTTCCGTTTCATCAGCCGCCTCAGCAGCAGCGGAATCAGCAGGCTGAGCAGGGTCAGAAAGGCATAAACCGCGATCTGGATCGCAAGATTCCGCCCGCTCAGGTTCTTCCCGAAAAGCGACAGGCAAAGCTCATCCACCTTCTGCCCGATCTCTCTGCGGAAATAAATCCAGATCCCCCCGATGATGAGTACGGCAAAGACATCCGTCTGATGAAAAGATATTCCCTCAGATGATTTTCTTCGGAACACCTTTGGCCCCTTTATTCTTCACTAACACCCGACGCCTTTCACCCTTCAACTTTTTACTTTTTACCTTTTACTTTTTACTTTTTACCACTCCGCGTCCTTCGGTCCCTGGATGACGACTTTGCTCAGGTCAAAGCTCTCGAGGAAAGAACGCAGCTTCTCCTCGCTGAAATCTTCGGTCTTTTCAAAGATCCATACCGGCGGATGGTCATAGATGCTGAAGGCCTCCTCAGCAGCCCAATTACTGAGGTTGACCACCGGCAGCTCCGGCATTTCTGTGGTGACGGTCCCCGCCAGGTCGGAAATATACAGTGGCCCGATTTGGATCGGACGCTGGAATTCCCCGGCCAGACGGAACCCGAGCGACCCGTCGAAGAGGGCCTGATAATAAGCCATGGTCATGGGATAGGTCTTCGGGATGCGGCAGACGCTCCAGATTCCGCGCTGGGAGGGCAGGATCAGGTAATCCGCCTGCGGCAGGACCCGCATGAACATATCGACCTTGTCCTGCACGTCATACCAGCGGACCTCGTTAGTGATGCCGGTGTAAAGCTGTCCGAAGGGGTCCAGTCCGCGCATGCGGAAGGGCAGACCCTCGTCCCAGTTCTCGTTGGCGATCACGATGCGGCGCAGGTGGAGGGATGGTCCCTCTTTGACCCGCACACTCAGGCTGTACAGGGTGTCCTGCTGCAGTTTGGCATTTCGGAGAGGAATGGAAAGCATGGCTTCTTCCGTACCGGCCTCGACGACCGCATCCGAGTGGGAGATGCAGGTGCCGCCGTTATCTTCGTTGCAGATCTCGATGACCAGGGTGACCTGTTCCGGGTTCGGACCGCCGTTCAGCAGCCGGGCTTTCGGGATGCGCAGCGTGTTCACGCTCATATCCGTATAGGGACGGAAGCGCTTGACGACCGCCGCATCCTGTGTCAGGATATCCGTGGTATCGGCGGGGACGGAGATGGTCCCGCGAAGGCTCTCCCCGTCCATATCTGCCAGCTGGAAGAGGGAGGGGATGTTGTCATAGATCCATTCGACCGCTTCCACCCGGGAGTGCTTCTGTCCGTAAACCGAGCGCATAAAGGCGCCGGACCAGACCAGTGTGCCGCCCAGTACGAGGATGCCGCTCAGGCAGCAAAGTACGCGGCTCAGGGTTTTTCCGGAATTGCGGAACCGGGTGACCAGTCCCCAGGCCGCTGCCAGGCAGAAGCTGGGATAGACCGGCAGGAAATAGCGGTTGTTCTTCACAAAGCGGGTGCTCATGAAGAGGAAAAACAGCGTCGCCCAGAACAGCGGCAGCAGCAGGCTCTTCCAGGCAGTCTTTTCCTTCCCCCGGAACATGTAGACCCAGCCGGCGATCAGAAAGACCCAGACGGCCAGTCCCAGCGGGAGTCCCATGCCCCACAGGACCTGGTTTTCCCAGGCGAAGAAAAAGGCGGGACGGTGAGACCATTGCTCGGAGGGCGGTCCCCCTCCCACACCGCCGGATTCGGTGGCGGCTACGTTCATGGAGCGGACCCAGTCCGGGTTCAGGGCGAAGGTGAAGAAGGATGTGTTCCCGGTCTTTGCCCGGAACATCATCGGCTGGAACAGCCGGCAGGTGAGCACCATCAGTGCGATGGCGGTCAGGGCAGAAGCTGCCGCAAGGGTGACGATGCGGCCGAAATCTCTGCGGCTGGCGAGTTTCACATCCGCGAAGCAGATGAAGACCGCCGGAGCCAGGATCACCCCCAGCATGGCGAGATTCACCTTGCAGCAGATGGTCAGCCCGAGGAAGAACCCGAAGCGGGCCATGGCCAGCCAGCCCTTCCGGGACATTTTGTAAACGCCGTTTTCATCGCGTTCCAGATACTGTCCCTGGGCGATGGAGACCGCCGAGAGCAGCGTGAGCATGGTGAAGAAGACGGCAAAGTTGTCGACAGTCATGAAATGGGACTGCTGGATGGACTGCACGCAGAGGCTGAAAAAGGCACAGGCGAGCAGCGCGATGTGCCGGTCGAAGAGTTTATGCGCGATCACGAAAAGCAGGATGAGCGAGCCCACGTCCATCAGGGCGGAGAGATAGCGGCCCAGGGTCCGCAGCTCCTGGTAGCCGGTGCGGTTCAGGGCTTCGGCTGTGTTGCGGATGATGAGCATCGGCAGCTGTCCCCAGCGCATGGTGTTGTCCGGCCCGTTGGCGATGGTTTCTCCTGCCGCATCGTATTTGTTGTAGGGGCTCATGGGCGCGATGCGGGTGTTAAAGTAATCCGAGACAGAGGAGGGCATGTGCAGCTGGGTCAGCGTGTTGGTGAGCCCGTACTCGTCCGGATGCAGCAGCGCTCCGGAATCCCAGTTCATGTTGTAAAAACGGAAGAACACCCCCAGCGCGATGGCGAGTATGAGAATGATCCCGAAAACTGTATTTAAAAATTTATTGCTTTTCACCCTTCACCTTATAAAAAATGAGCGCATCGTGTCCGTTCAGGTAATAAGCCGGTTCGATGCCGGTTTGACGGTAGCCCGCCCGCTGATAGAGACGGATGGCTCCTTCGTTTGCTTCATCGACGGTCAGGTAACAGGTTTTCCCGGGGAATGCATCCTCACAGGTCCGCAGCAGTGCCGCTCCGATCCCCAGCTTCCGGTATTCCGGACGTACCGCCAGCGTCATCAGGCAAGCGGCTTTTTTCTTGCGGTCGAATTCCATGGCGGCAAATCCGGCGAATTTTTCCCCGGCCAGTGCGGTGAATTTTTGGACACTCCCGATGGAAAAGACGCCTATATAATCCAGGATCGTCCAGGCATCCACGCCGAAGGCTTCCCGGTCCAGCTCCAGCGCCGGTCCCAGGTCGCTGAGCACCGATTTACGAATTTCGTAATCCATTCGCACATTATACCATTATTGTGAATGTCCCCGTTGTGCTTCGTGGCAAGGTGGAATCAGACCCCGGCAGGGGTCTGATTCCCGGCTAACGTACCCGTTCCAGCCCAATACACCTTTTCCTTGATTGCAGGAAGGTACCTTGATGGGGAATATAATGTGACAGTATGTGACAGTGAGGACGGTTCCTTCCGTCACCAAGTGACTTCAGGCAACCGGCCCCACTGTCACATATTTACTGTGAAACCGTTTTACACGTTCACATAATTTTTACAACAATAAA
>CAYWGX010000132.1:0-7514 GCA_964457635.1 uncultured Leptolinea sp. | reverse complement strand
TCAGAAACGCAAACGGTTCCTCGTAACTTTTACTCGGAAGAGTACCCCCGGTAGCTCTTGCACCTAAAATGCTTAGGTTGTGGGTTCGAGTCCCACCCGGGGTACTTTGTTATCATATTTGTGAATTCGACATTTATGTACAACTTTTTCTTAAAGTTTCATTAGGCTCTGCAGCAGAAGAGTGATATTCTGAATGATTTGCGGATCAGCCTGTGAGACCAGGTTCAACAATTCATTTTCGGCATCTGAAACTTTTGCAGTAGGTTCTGTGTCAAAGCTGAATCTGGTTATAATGTTTTGTGCTTCATGTCCCGGCATCCGCTGGTGAACTTTATCAGTCACGTCTGTGTTCTCGTGCATGACATTGAGACTGACGACTTTTCTTTCCTCCATGGTTTTAGCTTTCTGCATGGCAAGGTGAATATGCCCATATCTGGCTTTACTTTTATAATCCAGATACCTTTCTGATATAATCTGATTTACTACAGAATTCTGGGATAAAGATTGGAGAAAAATATGCGATATACAGATCTGACAAAAAAGGCGATGATCATCGCATACCGGCAGCATCACGGAGTAAAACAAAGCAGGAATGCCGTATATCTTCCATCCCCTAATCTGACACTCAAACAGGAGGTTTTATGCCTTTTCAAATCATACGCAATGATATAACCAAAGTCACAGCCGATGCTATTGTCAATACCGCGAATCCGAGACCTGTCATCGGAGGTGGGACGGACAGCGCGATCTATCATGCAGCAGGTGAAGACCTTCTGCTGGCAGAACGAAAAAAGATCGGTGATATTGCACCGGGTAATGCGGTCAGTACACCGGCGTTTGGATTAAACGCGAAATACATCATCCATACAGTCGGACATGCATGGATCGACGGCAGTCATGGCGAACGGGAGATATTGCATGCCTGTTACGCAAATTCACTGCAGCTGGCTGCGGACCTTTCCTGTGAAAGCATTGCCTTCCCGCTGATCGCGACCGGGGTGTACGGATTTCCGAAAGATGAGGCGCTGGATATTGCACTCAGGGAGATCGGGAAGTTTCTCCTGACTCATGAGATGAAGGTAACGCTTGTGGTATTCGACCGGAAGGCGATGGAGCTTTCGGAAAAGCTGGTCGGACAGATCGACAAATACATTGACGAACATGCCATCGGGTTGCTGCGTTCGGAAGAATACGGCGAAAAGAAATTGTCAAGACGCAGAAGAATCGAGGAAAAGCACCTTCTGAGTGAGATAGAGGATATGACTTGGGATTCAATGGCTGAGCGTTTACCCGAATCTCCGACTGTGCTCAGCGCCCCGATCATGACTGAGTCAGCCTTTGTCTTTGGTACCAAAGACAAAGGCCTCGATGCATTTTTGTCAAAACGGGAAGATACCTTCCAACAGCGGCTCTTAAAACTGATCGACGAACGGCATATGACCGATCCCGAGGTTTATCACAAGGCGAATATTGACAAAAAGGTATTCTCGAAGATTCGCTGCAATCCGGACTATCATCCGAAGAAGAAAACCGCTGTTGCCTTCGCGATCGCGCTTGAACTGGACATGCCGACCATGCGGGATTTTCTGTCACGAGCCGGTTACGCGCTGTCTCCCAGCAGCAAGTTTGACCTGATCATCTCCTACTTTGTGGAAAACAGGAACTTTGATATTTTCGAGATCAATGCGGCTCTTTTCGAATATGATCAGGAACTGTTAGGCTATTAACCAGTCCCGTGACACATCATCCGGGATGATGAGAATCTGAAGCTGTTCTCCGCTGCAGATACCGGCTCAGCCTTTGGAGCCATCAAACGATTCGGCAGTGATGTAGATATCTGCGGAGCTGATCAGATCAGTGAGTCTGAACTTGAAAAGATGGCTGTCGAAGCGTACAGGATTTATCTTGAACAAAAAGGTCTCAAGGATAAAGTTGAATCGTCATATGAATATTTGCGTCAGTCAGAGAAAAATTCCAGCCAGGCAGCGGGCTTACATGTGTTGTATAAGCTCTATTTCATGAAAAAGGTCGCAGCTGAAAGACGCAAAGAATCAGAGCCGTTCGATCTTGAAGAGTCCAGAAGGGTTTTCGATACCCTGGTTCCTTATGAAGAGCGGGAACGAATTGCCAATTGGGAGCATATCCGCTGGCAGGCTTATATACGGACCGAGGGCTTCGTGCACGCTCCGTATGAAAAGACGAAGGAGCTCTATGATTCTCTGTATAAAGGTGATCCGAAAAAAGCCGCAGCCGAGATCCGTGCCGAACTTCGGAAAGCCCGTATCCATCCGACTATCGGTGACAATGAAACTCATTTGAAGGCAATCAGCACCCTGCTCGGCGATCCGAATGATCATGAGTTCTATCACAAAAACGATCTGAAATTCGTTAAATCCATTCCCGACCTCATAAGCGCCTATTACTGCATTGTTCCTGCCGGTGTTGAGCATCGTGAATCCTGAAGGAGGTCTCTGCGATGAAAACCGTACAACCGAAAGTCTTTGACATCACCCAAAAACTTACATATAATAGTTTATAAGCTGAAATATTTTTACACCATCACAGGGGTTTTGAGCGATCGTATTTGCCTGAATAGAAAATATTTTTATCGGAAGCGTTAAAAATGCTGAAATAAGTATCCCGGATAGTAAAAGGAAAGCAATAGCAGCAATTATTCTTTTCAATAGGAAATAATGTGTCATGGGGCGGAGGAAGCCGTCCCTATGACACATTATTTATTGTTTTCCGGCGTTCCATCGGGCAGAGAAAAACTGAAAGAAATTGTAGATCAGCAGAACAACAATCGTCAGAACCGGGATCAGGATGATGAGGATCAGGAATACCGGCAGGGAATACCTGCGCTTCAGATTTCCGGCGGTGACCACCGAAAACGTCAGTGTCGTGATGCGCAGCAGCAGGATCACCGGGATCCAGACGGAAACCGCGCGGTGGGCCAGCAGGAAGAGCCAGAGAAATTCCGTGTAACCGGTGAAAAGGGCAGTGCGGATAAAGGAGATCGGCCTCCGTTTCCCTCGGAAGATGATGATCGCCAGATATCCTGCCACGAGCTCGATCCCGTAAACGATCAGCAGGACCACGAGATTTACCGTCCAACGGCTGCCGGACGAACCGGAATAGCGGTTCAGTACGCTCAAAGTGCTGAGAACAGTCAGCACCCCGATGAGCAGTGCCGGTCCGTTGAAAGCCGGATTCTGCGCGATCTCGCTATAGGCAGTTGGAGAAAAGAAAACGGTTCTTGCCAGCATAAAAATCCAGGTTTTGATATCGGCGATCTGTTTCAGCAGGGCCGACAGGGATTGTGTATCTGTCTGCTCCGCCCTGTCAGAGACGGGCAGCGGAGAGTTTTTTACCTGCCTGAGGAACCCGTAAACTTCCCGGGAGCTATTAATTTCTGATGGTGCGGGCACATTAGCGGAATACATCAGGAAGGGGGTTGTCTGCTGCCCTCCCAGTCCGCCGTGGGAACCGATCAGTTCCTCATAAGCCGCGACAGTCCCGTCTTGATAAACCGGGGAAATGATCACCAGATCCCCCGCGTTCGGGAAATTCATCAGGTAACGCAGCTGCTCTGCCCGGAGCTCCGGTTCCTGATACATGACCAGCGGATCCGTTCCGCTGAGCTCTCCGGTTGCAAGGTTGAGCCTTCCGCTGTCACTGAAGACGAGCGGCCCTTCATCGGAATAGGTACAGACGATCCCGACCCCAGGATGGGTGGTGAGTTCAGCGATCAATCCCGGATAGGTTTCTTCCAATTCATCATAAGTCAGGCGTTCATCGCTGATGCGGAAATAGGCATTGACCAGGTTGCCGCTGGCCAGGACAATAATGTCATTGGCGTCATTTTCGGCAGCTGCAATGGCGTCTTTTTCATTCGTGCCGATAGCGTTTTCCAAATTTTCGGTGGTTTCCCGGAGAATGCGGTTTCGGTCTTCTCCTCCGAAGGAATTCAGCAGGGCCATTACGTTGGCGCTGTTGTCTTCGTCATCCTCAATGCTCACGACACGCAGCGCTTTCCCGCTGCGGGAGGTGCTGACAGCGAGGTTTTTGATGTGATCCGCAAGGGAGATTCCGTAGCGCTGCTTGAAAGTGGAGCCGAAGGACTGTCCGTGATCGGAAAGCACCACCATCTCATAAGACCGGGCATTGGTGATCTGAATGGCTTCATAAATTTTACGAATGGAGCGGTCGATACCGCCCAGAGCGTTGAAAGCCTCGTGGCTGTCCGGACCGGAATGATGGGCGATCTCATCGTAACCGAGAAAGGTGGTGTAGATGGCCTCCTTTCCTTCGGCAACGGCATCCGCGACCATGGCGGTGGAGAGATCCCTCAGCAGAATGTTGGTGGCACCGCGGACGAGGGGGTAAAAACCGTGCAGGCGGTTCAGACGCGGTTTCTTCCTGCTGATGTAATCCCAAAAGTAGGATAAGACTTCGCGTCCGGCATCCAGGAAGGTCAGGAGCAGGGATTTCGTCAGCAGGTAGGGGCGCAGGGAAAAAAGGAACATATCCCGGTTGACTTTGTTGAATTCTTCCCTGCTGCCGGGCAGCAGGCGGGAGATGGTGAAGATATTTTCCCCGGCGTTTCCGGAGATGATGTTGTTGATGCTCATCCCGTTGTCCAGGATCCCGCTGACAGGTTCATCTTTGAAGAGCATACGCTCCATGTCGGCTGCGTCCTGGGCTTTGCTGGAGGTGAAGACCCGGTTGTTGGCTTTGTCGTACCAGCGGAAAGCACAGATGTTTTCGTTTCGTCCGAACATGATGCCGGCCTGGCAGGAAGAGGTCTGGGAGGGAACACCGCAGTCATAGGGACGGACAGAGAAGGCACCGGAGAGCAGCAGGTCTTTCAGAAAAGGCATCTGCCCGCGTTCGACAGCCTGCCTGAGCCGCGGATAGGAGAGCCCGTCAATTTCCAGCATCACGAGCCCTTTGGCCTGTTCCTTTTGTTTATTTTTTGCTGCCCGGCGCTGGCCGGCAATGCTGAAATAGATGATGTCGTCATCCAGCGGGATGAAAAACTGCAGGATCATGTTCAAAACGGTGAAGATAAAGACTGCGGCAAGCCCGGTCCAGAGTGAGTCGACTTTCAGTGAAGGTGCAAACTGAGCCAGCAGCAGGAAGAAGAGCCCGTTGAGAAACAGTGAGAGGATCCCGACGGTCAGCGCGTTCAGCGGGAGCAACATCATCAGCAGGATCGGCCGCAGGGTGGTGTTCATCAGCGTCAGGACCAGGCCGAGTTCCATCACCAGCAGGTAGCGAGGGACATTTGCTGCCGGATAAAGATTCATCCCCGGCAGCCATTGTGTACAGGCATACAAACACAGGGAATTGAAAAACCAGTTTGCGATAAAATGCAGGATGGTTCGGACAAAGGTTCTCATGTTTCTCTCAGGTAGTCCATGTTTTGTGTCATGCGTGTAGGCATCAAACCGAACTCCCGGGGCAGGATGTCCAGGGCGGTGATCCGGTCCTCTGCCATATAATCCAGCCAGAAATACATGGGAATACGCTTCGGGAACCATTGCTCATTGGCAATATAGATCTGCCGCAGGATGGAAGCCTGGACCGGGACAATGCGTTTCTTTTTGTGGATGGTCTGCATCACAAGCTCCAGCACTTCCCGGAAGGTGAAGGTCTCGATACCGCCGGTGTAGATGGTCCGGTTCAGTGTGGTCTCGTCGTCCATGCACAGCATCAGGGTTGTGACCAGATCTTCGACCCAGATGGGCTGGATCAGGGTCTGATCACCTCCGGGGATCAGCAGCGGTCCCCGGGTCTTCAGCACAAAATCCTTTAAGGTGGAGGTGAAATGGTCATTCTGACCGTAAACGATCCCGCTGCGGACGATGGTGTAGGGCACTCCGCTTTCACGGATCGCTCCTTCAGCCATGGCCTTTGCCCGCAGCAGGTTATAAGCGGAGGATTTGTCCGCACCGATATGGCTCATGTAGATGAATCGCTTCACGTTCATCTGCCGGGCCACATTTGAAAACATCCGTGCCGCACGGATGTCTACTTCTTCATATTCGGCATGGATCCCCTTCCATTCGGTGCCCACCAGATGGAAGACGGTGTCGATATCCTTCATGGAGGCGCGCAGGTTGCGCTCATCATTCATGCTGGAGATCGCCACTTCTACCGAGACCCCGCGCGGAAGCTTGGGGTAGTCCCGGGAAGGGTTCAGCAGCAGACGAACGGGGTATCCCAGTGTGACCAGATGGCTGACCAGGATACGCCCGATAAAGCCTGTGCCTCCGGTTACCAGAATCATAGATCCTGACCGGAATCAGAGACTTCTTCAGCCTCTTCTTCCGCATCCTCCCGGACGATCAGACGGTTGAAATGGTAATCCGCTGCTTCGATGCGCTCGGAAAGCATATCGGCTGCCTTGTCGAACAGCAGCGTGTCTTCGATCTGCTGAGCGGCACTGCCGGTGGGATCGAAGGCCCTCAGATAGTGCCCGCTGATGCGGATCAGGTCCATGAGCATTTCTGCGGCTTCATGGTTGAACCACAGGATCTTGTCATAGTAATTTGTCTTGAGCAGCTTCTGCGTGTCGCCCTGTTCCAGCAGTTTGTTCAGATCCTCGTCCAGTGTGTCCACGGACCATTCCTTCATGCTGTCCATGGAGTAGTAGAGCCACTCGATGATCTCCGCTTGTTCCTTCGGGCTGATGTCATAAAGACCGGCAGTCTCCAGATCCTTCACCAGCGGTTTGGTCAGATGGCATTTTTCATGGATGTTGGGACGGTCTCCGGCCAGATCTTCGGTGAGCAGGCGCTCCTGTCCGGCGATCAGTTCCATGATCCAGAGGGAAGGCTTGCTGTGGACGATCTCGGAGACCTTGCGGGCGGCTTCCGCGTATTGCTGCATGTCCGGCACACGGGTGGAGCTCGGGTCCCGCAGCATGGCAGTCATGCCGCTGATATACAGATTGAAGAGCTCCTTTCCATAAGCTTTCGGATAGCCGTAATCGGCACGGAAAGCATTGGAGAGGTTTTCGAAGTCGATCCAGGTGCCGTTCCGCAGTTCATCCCAGGTTTCCGGGCGGATCTTTGTGCCGATGGCGTTGTGCAGCCAGCGCAGCTTGTTCCCGTCAAAGCAGCCTTTGTAGGGTCTCAGGATGGAACCGAAGCGGATCTCTTCCAGTGCTTCCTGAATGTCCGGGGTTCCGTCCCCGCCCAGCCAATCAAAGAGCTGGCGCCAGGTGTGCTGGTCATCGTCTTTGACTTCATAAACGTCATTGAAAGCGTAGTATTCATAAGCATGTAGCTTCAGGAACAGGCCCTCGCGGCAGATCTGCTCGCTGGAGCGGATATAGTCCTGCCCGCGGATATGGTCATGCAGGATCACGAAGTAGTCCGGATCCGCATGCAGTCCCAGGCTTTCGGAGAGGGTGGTGGAGGTCATGACTTTGTTGTCACCCTGCTTGCGGGCAAAGGAGACAGATTGTTTGACGAAGCCTTCCGTATCATTGAAGCGGTTGTTGTAAA